>DASZWV010000157.1:0-7430 GCA_035546115.1 Phycisphaerales bacterium | reverse complement strand
CGGCGGGAGAACTCGAAGAACCAAGGAGGCTCCGCGGCGATGCACCCGGCCGCGGAGCTTTTTTCTTTGGAGGGGCGCGCGGACAACAGGCGCGCCGGCGCGCGCACAAACGTGATACAGATGTTGTGGGACAAGGGGTCGCGCGGGGCGCACTTGTGCACGGTTTGTGCGCGCGACTTTGTGGGTGGGGCTTTGGAGAGGGCCAAGGCATACCGGCGATCCGTGGCGCGCGCCGTGGTTCGGGGCGCATGGCTCGTTTCCGGTTCCGGCCGGCTGCCCGTTGACATCATGCAACCATATGGTATACTAAACCACATGGTGCTAGATCGCTCGCCCCGCCTCGACTCCGTGTTCCACGCCCTGGCGCACCCGGCCCGGCGTGCGATCATCCGGCAGCTCTCGGGCGGGGAGCGCAACCTCAGCGAGCTGGCATCCCCTCTGAAGATGACCTTTCCGGCCGCGAGCAAGCACGTGCGCGTGCTGGAGGGGGCGAGGCTCGTCCGCCGGCGCATCGCCGGGCGGCAGCACCTCTGCCGTCTGCACGCCGCGCCGCTGAAGGAGGCGATGCAGTGGACCGAGCAGTTCCGCAAGAACTGGGAGGCCCGCTTCCAGGCGCTGGACTCGCTGCTCGACGAGATGAAGGACGACGAGGCGGCCCGAGCACGCCATCACTAGACACGCCCGCCCTCTTGCCGCATCGGCACCGTGCGGACAAGGAGTCTGCGAACCATGAGCGAATCAGCGACAACCGAGCACCCGACGCATCCCGCGCGATCCTGGCGCGGGCTGCGCAGCATCGGCGCCGTGCTCGCCGGCGTTCTGGCCAACATCGTGATCGTGGGCGCCATCGACTCGGCGCTGCGTGCGACCGGCGTCTATCCGCCGATGTTCCGGCCGATGGCCGAGCGCCTGTGGGCGCTCGCGCTCTCGTACCGTCTGGCCGTCGCCGTCCTTGGCGGCCTGCTCACCGCCCGGCTGGCCCCGTCCCGGCCGATGCGGCACGTCACGGTGCTGGCGGGCGTCGAGACCGCGCTGACCGTGTCGTTCGTGCTGGCCAACTGGAACAAGCCGGACTTCGGGCCGCACTGGTTCGGGATCATCGCGGCCGTCTGCTACGTGCCGCTGACGGCGCTCGGCGGCGTGCTGTGCGCCGGACGGGTCGCTCGTGTGCATCGCGTGAGTTGAAAGGCGTTTTCGCCCATCAGAGTGAACCCGTAACCGATCCACCGCACTGCTTTCGGACCCGCAAAGGAACCAACGATGAGCCTGCAAGTCTCGACCCCGACCGACACCACGATCGTCCTCACCCGCACGTTCAACGCCCCGCGCCGGCTGGTGTGGGAGGCGTTCTTCGTTCCGGAGAAGATGCGGCGCTGGATGCTCCCGCCTCCGGGGTGGACGCTTACCGTCTGCGAGTGCGAGGCTCGCGCGGGCGGCAAGCTGCGGCTGGCGTGGAAGAGCGCGGAGGCCGACCCGGCGATGACGCTCCAGGGCGTGTTCACGGAGGCGGTGATGCCCGAGCGGGCCATCCACACCGAGAAGAGGGTGTGGGGCGGGTGGGAGGGGGCCGGCCAGGTGGTCGGCTCGCAGCTGGAGAAGCATGAGTTCTTCGATGTCGCGGGGAAGAGTGGCGTGACGACCATGCGCATCACGCAGACGTACGAGACGAAGGAGGCCCGCGACGGCGCGGTCGCTTCGGGCCAGGAGCAGGGAATGGAGGCCGGGTACAAGCAGCTCGACGCGGTGCTGGCTCGGGGCGGGTGATCGAGCCGCGACCACATCCGTCACGCCACCGGGGTGCGTCTGCCGCTGCGAGTACACCGAACGGTCACTGTGGATCGAATCCGCATGATCGCCCGGGGTCGAGTTCGGTCGGCCGCCTGGGCCGGCGCGGCACCCGAGCTTGCGCTCGAGGCTCGCTTGATCGGTGGACTCTTTGTGAGGTCTGCGGGCGTGGGCGGTGGGAGTGGAGACGCGGGTGAATGCCCGCGGCGAGGACGCCGCGACACGGGTCGGGAGACTCGTGCCACCCGGATCATTCGCCCTGATCGAGGACGGCCATGAAGGCTTCCTGGGGGATCTCGACCGAGCCGATGGCCTTCATGCGCTTCTTGCCCTCTTTTTGTTTTTCGAGGAGCTTGCGCTTGCGGGAGACGTCGCCGCCGTAGCACTTGGCGGTGACGTTCTTGCGGAAGGCCTTGATGGTTTCGCGGGCGATGACCTTGGAGCCGATGGCGGCTTGGACGGGGATCTCGAACTGGTGGCGGGGGATCTGCTCGCGGAGCTTGCTCACGAGCAGGCGGCCGCGGTATTCGGCGCGGTCGCGGTGGACGATGATGGAGAGGGCCTCGACGGGGTCGCCGTTGACGAGGATGTCCATCTTGACCAGGTCGTCGGCGCGGTACCCGATGACCTCGTAGTCCATGGTGCCGTAGCCGGAGGTCATCCCTTTGAGCTTGTCGAAGAAGTCGTAGATGATCTCGGCGAGGGGAATCTCGAAGGTGACCATGTCGCGCGTCTCGCCCACAGACTGCTGCTGCTTGTACAGGCCGCGGCGGTCCAGGCAGAGCTTCATGACGGGGCCGATGTACTCGCGCGGGAGGATGATGTCGACCTTGGCGATGGGCTCGCGGATGTCTTCGATGTAGGAGCCGTCGGGGAGGTCGGCGGGATTGTGGACCTCGATGAGGGTCATGCCGGGCTTGACGGGGGCCTTGGCGTCGCCGAGGGCATCGGGCGGGGTCTGGCCCTCGGTGGCGATGACGGTGGGGGGGACGCCGGCGACGCCGGTTTTTTCGGCCTTGTGGCGGAGGAGGGCCTCGAGCGTGCCGCGGACCAGGACCTGGTAGGAGACGGTCGGCGCGGTCTGCACGACCTCGACGCCGCCCTCGCGTTCGAGGCGCTCCTGGATGATGTCCATGTGGAGCAGGCCCAGGAATCCGCAGCGGAAGCCGAAGCCGAGGGCCTCGGAGTGGACGGGCATGAAGGTGAAGGAGGAGTCGTTGAGGGAGAGCTTTTCCATGCCCTCGCGGAGGGCCTCGAAGTCGTTCTTGGAGCCGTCTTCGGCGTCGGAGGTGGCGGGGTAGAAGTCGCAGAAGACCATCTGGACGGGCGGCTTGTATCCGACGAGGGCCTCTGGGGCGGGGTCGATCTCGAGGGTGACGGTGTCGCCGACGCGGACGTCCTTGAGGGAGCGGATGGCGGCGACGACGAAGCCGGACTCGCCGGCGGTGAGGGACTGGACGCGCTGGGGCTTGGGGGTGTTCTTGCCGATCTCGGAGACCTGGAAGGTTCGGCCGATGCCCATCATGCGGATCTTGTCGCCGACCTTGAGGACGCCGTCCATGACGCGGATGTAGACGATGACGCCGCGGTAGTCGTCGTACTTGGCGTCGAAGATGAGGGCGCGGAGGTTGGGCATGACCGGCTCTCGGGGCGGGGGGAACTTCTCGCAGATGGCGGCGAGGAGTTCGGGGATGCCCTGTCCGGTCTTGGCGGAGACGTAGATGCAGTCCTCGGCGGGGAGGCCGACGATCTGCTCGACCTCCATGGCCTTGTCGTCGGGCATGGCGGAGGGGAGGTCGATCTTGTTGATGACGGGGACGATGGTGAGGTCTTCGTTGATGGCGAGGTAGGCGTTGACGACGGTCTGGGCCTGGACGCCCTGGGTGGCGTCGACGACGAGGATGGCGCCCTCGCAGGCCTTGAGGGCGCGGGAGACCTCGTAGTTGAAATCGACGTGGCCGGGGGTGTCGATGAAGTTGAGCATGAAGAGGTCGCCGTGCTCCTCGGCCTTGCCCTTGACGCTCTTGTGCTCGCCGGAATCGTCGATGGTCTCTTCGTAGTCGTTCTCGAGCTCGTCGGCCTTGGCGCCGAGCTTGTGGCGGTGCCAGACGGTGACGGCGGAGGCCTTGATGGTGATGCCGCGCTCGCGCTCGAGGTCCATGGAGTCGAGCATCTGCTCGCGGGCCTCGCGCGGGGAGACGGCGTTGGTGGCCTGGAGGAGGCGGTCGGCGAGCGTGGACTTGCCGTGGTCGATGTGCGCGATGATGGAGAAGTTCCGGATGTGCTTTCGCGGAACGGGGGGCTGGGGGGAGATGAAGGAGGGGGGGTCGGCGGGCATGGGAGGGCGCGGAGCAGGACCGTGCGGAGTGGAACCGGGATGGTAGCGCGCTGCGCGGCGATCTCGGGCGGCGTGGGGCGGGTTTTTCGGGCTCAGGGCGAGAGCGCGACGGCGATGATGACGACGGCGAGGAAGACCAGGAAGACGCCGATCACGATGTAGGCGATGAGCCTGGTGCGGCGTTCGCGGCGCTTGATCTTGTCCATCGCGGCGAGGACGGGGGCGGCGGCCTCTTCGGCGGGCTGTCCGTGCGAGATGTGGGCCTCCAGCGAGGCGGCGAGCGCGAGCATGTAGGGCTGGCAGGTTTTCTCCTGCTCGGTGCGCAGGGTCGGGGCGGAGGCGGCGAGGGTGATGCGGCCGCGGTCGAAATCGACGCGGACGGTGCGTTTGAAATCGGAGAGGGCGCGCGGGCGGTCCTTGCCGGCGGTCCACTCGTCGGCGCCGTCGCGGGATCCGGCGCGCTGGAGGCCGAGATCGGTGAAGAAGGCGTCGGCGAGGACGAGGGCGTCGTCACGCTCGAGCGTGGTGATGAAGATGTGCTCGACGACCATGGGTGCGGGTGCTCAGGGGGCGAGGGCGCCCTCGGCGGCGAGCCGGCGCTTGAGTTCGCGGTGCTGCAGGCCGGCCTGCACGGCCTTGAAGAGGGCGCCCATGATGAGGATGCGGATGATCACGCCGCCGGGCGGCACTCCCGCGGCGATGGAGGCGACGATGTCGAGCGCGAAGAAGAGGCCGTAGAGGGAGAGCCCGGTGATCGCGGCGGCGAGGGGCATGAAGCGGGCCCAGATGGCGATGCCGAGGAAGACCAGGCCGACGATGGCGAGGAGGACGCCGGTGATGATGTGATCGACCCCGGGGGGCACGGCGTTCGAGTTGGGTGGCGGGGGATTGTTGGTGAGACCGACGACGCCGACGACGAACCAGCCGATGCCGAAGAGGAGCTGGATGATGGCGACGGCGAGAAGAATGCCGAAGGCGGACTTGACCTTCTTGGCGAGTTCGTCGGATTGCACGGCCTGGCCGGTGGCGGAGGTGGCGAACTCTCGAGCGCCGATGATGCGGGGGCCGGAAGTCGCGATGGGCAGGGCCTTGCCACAGTCGGCGCAGAACTCGCCGATTCCCGGCATTTCCGACTGGCAGTGCGGACAGGCGATGGCGCTCATGGGGAGGGCTCCTGTGGCCGGAGCATACCAGAAATGCGGGGTTTTTGGATGTCAATGAAAACGGCCCCGGGGTGACCGGGGCCGCTGGATCGGAGGTGTTGGAAGTGGGGATCAGGCGGAGCGGCGGCGGCGGGCGACAAGGAGGCCGCCGAGGCCCATGAGAGCGATGGAAGAGGGGGCGGGAACGATCGACACGGTGATGTTGTCGACCACCACGGTCGGAGCGCTCGAGGCGGTTCCCTGGCGCAGGTTGACGGCCGAAATGGTCGTCGCGTCGGTGCCGGCGTTCGTTGCCGCGACGTACGCCGTATCCCCGACGCCGAAAGGATCGACCGGGTTGACGAAGAGTGCGCCGGTGTCGTTTCCGGCGCCTGCAACGAAGTCGTACCGAGCGAGAATGTGGTAGGTCGTGTCGAACAGGAGGACATCGGTCCCGTAGGTGGCGGCTCCCGATGAGGTGCCCATGGCCATGACGAAACCGCCCGTGGCGGCCTTCGCGTAGATTCGAGCGTAGAAGTTGCTCGTGGAACCGTCGCTGAGGTGGAGGAAGTAGTCTCCACTGCTGCCGGCCGCGCTGATCGTGATGTCGGCGCTGAGGAACACACTATCGGAGGTGACAGAGGGTGTGAAGGGGCGATTGGCATCCTGCCCGGTGGTTGTCAGCGAGACCGAGCCGTTCGTGGCGGTGTTCGCGACATTGAGCGGGTTCACCACGCTTGTGCCGGTGATGAGCCACCCGTCCTGGCCGAGGAGCGCGCCGTCGGAATAGGTCGGCGAGTTGAAATCGGTGGAGTACAGGATCGCCGCATGGGCCATGGACGAAGCGGCGAGGACCGAGCCCGCGGCGATCATGGCGATGCGCGCACCAAAGAGCTTTCCAGTTCTGATCATCTCTCTCTCCTCTGGTCCCGCGTTTCCGCGGGACGAAAGCGAACAAATACACGGACGACCACGCGGGTTCCAACTCGGCCGCTCGTGGCGGCCACCCGCGTGCTGTTCCAGCCCAGATTGAGCCGGACTTGCCCAAGATACACCGATTCCGAGGGCGGTTCAACGGAAAAAGGACCGGGTCGGGGCGAGTTTACCGAATATTGTCTGTTCACGCCGCGGGAGCTCGTGGATGGGGCGGGTCCGCGTATGTTCGTTGGTTGTCGGGCGTGAAACGGACAACAAATCGCAAACCGAAACGGCAGATGTTCGGTACCGAGAACTGCTTCTGTGCACGGCTGCGTGACATCGTCGGGGTTTGGAGGCTCGCATGCGGCCTGCGGTATTCCTTGATCGTGATGACACGCTGATCGTGAACCGGGAGATCACCGGGGGCACGGCGTTTCCCGGGTCGCTGTTTGATCCGGGGCTGGTGCGGCTGATGCCGGGGGCCGCGGCGGCGTGCGCGGCGATGAAGGGCGCCGGGTACGCGCTGGTGGTGGTGACGAACCAGGGGTGCGTGGCGCGGGGGGAGTGCACGCTCGAGCAGGTGGAGGCGACGAACGAGCGGATGCGCGAGGTGCTCCGGGCCCATTCGGGCGTGGAGCTGGATGGCGTGTACGTGTGCCCGTATCACCCCAAGGGGACGGTGGCGCCGTGGAACGTGGAGCATCCGTGGCGGAAGCCGGCGCCGGGGATGATTCTCGCGGCGCGGGATGAACTGGGGCTGGACCTGGCGCGGTCGTGGATGATCGGGGATGCGGAGCGGGACATGGAGGCGGCGATCGCGGCGGGGATCGGGGTGGAGCGGACGGTGATCGTGGGGGAGGGGGCGAGCGTGCGTGCGGGCGAGCGCGTGGCCGATCTGGCCGGGGCGGCGCGGGTTGTGATGAGAAACGGGGGCGCGGCCGGTCGGTAGACTGGGCTGTGCACAGCGATGACTCTTCAGCGCCGCCGATGCCCGCCCATCCGCCGGTTGCTCCGGGGCACTTCTACGCGCGAGAGCATCCGTGCGTGCGGTGCGGGTACAACCTTCAGACGATGGAGCTCGACGAGCGCTGCCCGGAGTGCGGAACGCCGGGCGTGGAGTCGCTGGGATCGCTGAGCGCGGCGAGGCCCGAGGATGTTCGGCGGGTGGGGCGCGGGGTGCGGGCGATGGCGTGGTCGGCGATCGTGTTTCCGCTCGTGGCGGCGGGACTGATCTACGTGGACATTCG
>DASZWV010000156.1:0-4752 GCA_035546115.1 Phycisphaerales bacterium | reverse complement strand
GGCGTCCTTGCGGACCGGCATGCGGACGTCCTGCGTGTTGGTCGCCATCTGGGCGAGGGTGAAGCGCATGGCATCGGCGCCGTGGGTCTCGATGATGTCGAGCGGGTCCACGCCGTTGCCGGCGGTCTTGGACATCTTCTTCCCCTCGCCGTCCTGCACGACGGCGTGGATGAAGACGTCGCGGAAGGGGACGGGGCCTTGGCCGGGGGTTTGGGTACCACCACGCTCCGCGTGGTGTTCTTCGGACCCCCCCGACCCCACGCGGAGCGTGGGGGTACCCAGACCTCGGAAGTACCGGTTCATCATCACCATGCGGCTGACCCAGAGCGTGATGATCTCCCGGGCGGTGGAGAGGACGCTCGTCGGGTTGAACGCCGCGAGCAGCCCGCGCGTCGCGTCGGGGGCCGGTCCGTATGGGGATTCCATCCCTTCCTGGACCTGAAGCGCGAGCGTGAGCGCACGATCGGGCGCGTCCTGCATCGGCGACCCGCGGGCTTGGAGTTTGCTCCGCAGCGATGCGGTGTTGATGACGAAACTCTCTTCGCCGGACTCAACGAGGCGCTGGGCGCCATCGAAGAGCATCCCGTATGCCGCGTTGAGCACGCCGAGCGCCTGCTCTGCGCGCGGCGACAAGGTTGAGATCTCCAGCCAGACCTGGACATCGTCCGAGTTGGGGCGAATGCGAACCTCGCTCGCGACACCCAGGGCCGCGAAGAAATCCTGATAGAGATTGATAGTTGTGCCAAGCGTGGCGGAGGGCACTCCCCCCTCGAAATCGGAGAGCGTGGCGCCCGCCACGTCCGCGAGAACGGCGCGCCAAGTCTGCTCCGGCTCCGGCCAGCCCATGGTGGAGAGGGGCCAGAGGGCGCTGGAGAACCAGGTGTCGAGGACGTCGGGGTCTTGAGCGCAGGCAGCGAAGCGCTCTTGCAGGAACCCGGCGGCTTTTCCCTTTGACGGAAACTCGATGGCGCTCGATGCCGGTCCTGAGTGCTGCTTCAAGAACAAGTCCAACTGATCGAGGACCCGCGCGGCTTGCTCGGTGCGAGCACAGAGCCGAAACGCGCGATCGTCGGAGTGGATGACAATGTCTGTCAACTCGATCGTGTTCTCGCTCTCAGTTTCTGGCAGCCCAGACTGCATGAGATAGTCGCCAACTGCCTTGGCGACGAGGTCGGCAAGTTGATTGTGTGAATACCCCTCGCGTGGGATGAGCGTCCACACCGGGATCCGATGCCCCCACCAGAGCTGGCGCGAGATGCACCAGTCGCGGATGTTGTCGTGCCAGTGCTCGTAGGTCTTGGCGTAGCGGGCGGGGTAGAAGCGCATGGAGCCGTCGCCGGCGTCGGTGGCGACGCATCGCTCCCAAGAGGTCAGGTTGAACCTGCCTTCCGCCTCGGGAGTCACCCACAATGACAACTCGTAGTGGCCCTGCGTGGAAGGTGTGAGCCATTCCTTCCAGTTGTTGAGCCGAAAGGTCTCGCCCGTGGCGACACGGCGGAACCGAATCGCCGCGACGGGCACTTCGGCGTCGGTGGCTAAGACCCCCGGCAAGCTCCAGTTCATCACCGGATCGCCCGCATCGAAGAGTTCAAGTTCCCCGGTGTTCAGAAGATCGAACAGAATCTCCGGGGTCAGTTCGATCGTCTTCCTCCAAACCGAGGCGCGAGCGGGAAAGAAGCGCATGGAGCCGTCGCCGGCGTCGGTCGCTCGCGAGTTCTCGGACGAGTGATGCGCAACATTCGCGGCCGCGGGGAGAGCGCCGGTGCCCGCCGAGGGAATCTCGGCGGCCTCCAAGGGAATCTTGGTGCCCGTCAAGGGAGTCTTGGTGCCAGCAAAGACAGTCTTTGTGCCAAGGAAGGGAGTCTTGGCGGCCTCCGAGGGAGCCTTGGTGCCCGCCAAGGGAGTCTTGCTGCCAGGAAAAACTGTCTCGGCGGCCTGAAAACCCTGTTTGCCGCTCGCCGATGGGGGTTGGGAGCCCGAATGCGTCCGCTGATCGGGCACGAGCGCACGATTTGCGGCTCCGGAGAGCCGATCATCTGTTACCCGGACGTACCACTGGTCGCTCAGGTACGGCTCGATGACGGCCTTGGAGCGGTCGGAGAAGGTCTTGCTCTGGCGGTAGGGCTTGGTGGCCTCGAGCAGGCCGCGGGCCTCGAACTCGGCGACGACCTTCTTGCGCGCCTCGGCCATGCTCAGGCCGACGAACAGGTGGGCGTCTCCAACATCGGTCCAGCCGTGCTTGTCGGAGACCCTGCCTTCCGGGGACATCATGTTGATCAGGCCGGTGCCCGCGGAGTTCGCGTCGATCACGGCCTGGTGCCGCGTGTAGAGCTGGTTGTCGTTCTCATCGTGCGCGGGCGTGACCTTGAGGAACCCCGTCGCGTACGCGGCCTTCGGGTCGTTCTTCTCCTCTTCCGTCCGCGCGAGCGCGACCGGGAGGACGACATAAGAATCTTCGACGATGGGGATGATGCGGCCGACGAGGGGGAGCTCGACGTGCAGTCCTCGCCCCCCCACGAGCGCCTTCGCGCGCGGGTCGTGCGGGTTCACGGCGACGGCGGTGTCGCCGAGGTAGGTCTCGGGTCGCGTCGTCGCGACGGTGACCCACGCGGGCTGCTCGCCGTCGTGCTCATCGGCGCCGGGATATCCCAGCCGAGCCAGCTCGTTCCACGTCACGGGCACGTGGCTCGATGTGCTGCTTTGCTGATTTCCCGCTTTGCCGCTGTCGACCCGCACCAGCGGATACCGCAGGTTCCAGAAGAACGTGTCGACCTCCTCGTCGTAGCACTCATCATCCGCGACGGCGGTCTGCAGGGCCGGGTCCCAGTTCACGAGCCGCTTGCCGCGGTAGATCAGGCCGTCCTTGAAGAGGCGGAAGAACGCCTCGCGGACCGCCCGCGCGCAGATGTCGTCCATCGTGAACCGCTGGCGGGCGAAGTCGCACGAGCAGCCCATGGCCTTGAGCTGCCCGGTGATGCGGGCCTCGTACTCATCCTTCCAGGTCTGCACCTGGGCGATGAACTCCTCGCGCGTGAACGCGGACTTGAGCGGCCCCTTGAGCTTGCCCTCCTTGCGGAGGCGCTTCTCGACGACGGCCTGCGTGGCGATGCCGGCGTGGTCGGTGCCGGGCATCCAGAGCGTCTCGTAGCCCATCATGCGATGGGCCCGGGTGAGGATGTCCTGGAGCGTGTTGTTGAGGGCGTGGCCGAGGTGGAGCGCGCCCGTGACGTTGGGCGGAGGAATAAGGATGCAGTAAGGCTTCTTGCTCCCGTCGAGGACGTTCTGCGGGTTGGCGTGGAACGCGCCGGAGGCCTCCCACTTGGCCCAGATGCGCGGCTGGACGGCGGCGGGCTGGTAGGCCTTGGAGGGTTGTTCCGGGGCGGGGGAGGAAGGTGGGGGCATTGGGGCGGGAGTGTAGGGGATGGGGAAAGTGCAAGGCACAACGCGCGGAGCGCCAATCGGAGCGGAAGGAAGCGGCGTTTCGGGCCGCGGGCCCGGGTTCGCCGATACCCTTGGCACGATGAGCGAGACTTCTTCAAGGCGAGCCGATCCGCAGCGTCGCGGGCTGCTGGTGGTCGTGGGGTTGCTGGCGGTGCTGCTCGTGGTAGCCGGTGTGTTCATCGTCAAGGCGCTGGTGGCCTCGCCCTCGCCGGCGGATGCGGCGAGCAGGTCGGCGCGGGATGGGGCCAGGGCGATCGAGGCGGGGCTCGAGGCGGCCGCGACCTACCAGCGGGAGAAGAAGTTCACCGAGGCGGCGGCGATCCTGGAGAAGCTCAGCGAGCAGAGCCCGACGGACCGGGCGGTGCGGATCGCGTACGCGCAGGCGCTCATCGGTCTCGAGAGGTACGCGCTGGCGTACAAGGAGTACGAGGCGGCGATCGCGCTGGGGGACACCTCCGCGGCCGATGCGCTGCCGGCGGCGAACGAATCGAAGGAGAGCCGGCTGGAGCGGCGGGCGCGGGAGATGAAGCGGCTGGCGGGGCACCGCGACCCGACGCTGGCGGCGCTGCACTTCGAGGCGGGGACGTGCGCGAACATGGCGGACATCCCGGACCGGGCGGAGGAGCACTACTGGATGGCGCAGGTGCTCGACCCGGGCGAGGCGCGGTATCCGCTGTATCTCTCCATGATCCACATCAAGAAGGGGGATGACGATGCGGCGATGGCGGACCTCGTGCGGGCGGTGAAGCTGAACCCGGACCTCGCGGAGGCGTGGGGAACGATGGCGGAGCTCGAACTGAAGAAGAACCAGGGGAGCCTCTCGCTGCAGCACATCGAGACGGCGCGCAAGCTGCAGCCGGAGGTGGCCCGGTGGATGCTCGTGCAGGCGCGGGCGCTCAATCGGCAGCTGGAGCCGGAGAAGGCCGCGGCGATCCTGGAGGCGCTGTCGCCCTCGCAGCGCGACAAGGCCGTGCTCGAGGTGCTCGCCGAGAGCTATGGGATGCTGCGGACGCCCAGGAAGGCCGCGGAGATGTACGAGGCCGCGGCCAAGGCGTCGCCGACGGATGCGGTGCTTGCCGTCACGGCGGCCCAGTGGTGGCACAGGGCGGGGGACGATGCGAAGGCCCTGCCGCTGGCGAAGACGGCGGCGATGATGGGGAACGAGGAGGGGAAGGCGCTCGTGGAGACGATCACGGGCAAGGGGGGGTGAAGCGTTACGGGGTGACAAGGTGACAAGGTGACTGGGTGACTGGGTGACTGGGTGACTGGGTGATCATCCTCATCACCCCATCTCCTTGTCACCTTGTCACC
>DASZWV010000155.1:0-3130 GCA_035546115.1 Phycisphaerales bacterium | reverse complement strand
ATACTCACCGGGCGTGAAGCCTTCGGTGGTGTCGCTCTCGTATTTGATCTGGGCGAGGGCGGGCTCGAGGTGGGCTTCGAGGACTTCGAGGGAGTTTGCGTTGAAGTCGTCCATGAAGTTGCCTGTTGCCTTGCCGGGCTCTTCGGCTTTGAAGAGGCGGTCGAAGAGGCGGACCTCGGCCTTGACGGCGTGGGGTGCGCTGACCCAGTGGATGGTGCCTTTGACCTTGCGCGCGGGGAGGCCGTCGGGGCCCTTGGGGGCATCGCCGCCCTTGGTGTCGGGGTCGTAGGTGCAGTGGACGGCGGTGATGTTGCCCTCGGCGTCCTTGTCGCAGCCGACGCACTTGAGGAAGTAGGCCCAGCGGAAGCGGACTTCCTGGCCCGGCGTGAGGCGGAAGAACTTCTTGGCTGGGATCTCCATGAAGTCCTCGCGCTCGATGTAGAGCTCGCCGGAGAAGGGGACCTTGCGGGAGCCGGCGCTCGGGTCTTCGGGGTTGTTGATGCAGTCGAGCATCTCGACCTGGGGCTTGCCATCGGCCCCCCGGGGCCAGTTGTCGATGATGACCTTGAGCGGGCGGAGAACGGCCATGTAGCGCGGCGCGACGCGGTTGAGGTGCTCGCGGACGGCGTTCTCGAGGCGGCCGATGTCGATGAGCGAGTCGGTCTTCGTGACGCCGATGTCCTCGCAGAAGGTGCGGAACGCCTCGGGCGTGTAGCCGCGGCGGCGGGAGCCGGCGATGGTGGGCATGCGGGGGTCGTCCCATCCGGAGACGACCTTGTCCTGGACCATCTTGAGGAGGTTGCGCTTGGAGAGGATGGTGTAGGTGGGGATGAGCTTGGCGAACTCGATCTGCTGGGAGTGCCAGATGGGCTTGTTGATCTGCTGGTCGGGGGAGCGGCCCTCGTTGATGGCGTCGATGAACCAGTCGTAGAGGGGGCGGTGGTTCTCGAACTCGAGGGTGCAGATGGAGTGGGTGATGCCCTCGAGGGAGTCTTCCAGGCCGTGGGCCCAGTCGTACATGGGGTAGACGCACCACTTCGTGCCGGTGTTGTGGTGCGGGGCGTGCATGATGCGGTACATGACCGGATCGCGGAGGTTGAAGTTGGGGCTGGCGAGGTCGATCCTGGCGCGGAGGGTCATCTTGCCGTCGGGGTGCTTGCCGGCCTTCATCTCGCGGAAGAGCTTCATGGATTCCGCGGGCGGGCGGTCGCGGAAGGGGCTGGTGCCGGGGATGCTGGGCGTGCCGCGGCGCTTGGCGACCTCGTCGGCGGAGAGCTCATCGACGTAGGCCTTGCCCTTGAGGATGAGCTCCTTGGCGAACTCGTACATGTGGTCGAAGTAGTCGGAGGCCCAGTAGATGCCGCCCCCCCCTCCCTCCCCGCCGCCGCCGCCGCCGCCGCCGCCGGACCAATCGGGGTTGGAGTAGTCGGCGCCGAGCCATTTCACGTCGCGCATGATGGCTTCGACGTACTCCATCTCCTCCTTGGTGGGGTTGGTGTCGTCGAAGCGGAGGTTGAACTTGCCGTCGTACCTGGCGGCGAGGCCCATGTTGAGGCAGATGCTCTTGGCGTGGCCGATGTGGAGCCAGCCGTTGGGCTCCGGGGGGAAGCGGGTGTGGATGCGCGGCTTGCCGATGCGGCGGGCGGGGCCGGGGACGGCGCCGTGCTCCTTGCCGTCGGCGGTGAGCTTTGCGGGGATGCCGGCGTCGGCCTGGGTCCAGGTTCCCCATTTTCCGGAGGCGATGTCGGCCTCGATGATCTGCTCGATGAAGTTGAGGGGGCGCGCGGGGGCGGGGATTTCGGGCGTGTCGGCGGACATGGGGGCAAGGGTATTCCGGCGCTCGGGCGTGGAGGCTCGGCGCGGTGGTGATCGAGGGTCGGACAGAGCAAACGAAGAACCGCCACCCTGCGGCGTGGCTACCCGAGGGGCGCCGCCGCGTCAGTTGCCCTTGGGCCTGGTCGTGTGCGGGTGCGGCTTTTCGGGTTTCTTCTCGGGCGCGACGGATTTCGCGGGCGGCGGGGCGAGGGGCTTGAGGGCCTTTTCGACGGCGGCGTCGAACTCGGCCCGGCGCGGGTCGCCGATCCAGGTGATGGTCTGCGTGGAGTCGACGACGAACGCGAAGGGGATGTAGCGCGGGAGCGTGGGGTGGGCCGCGACGAGCCAGTCGTTGGCGATGGTGCGCTGGCCGTCGAAGACGACGGTGAAGGGCATCTGCTCGGCGCGGTCGGCGACGAACTGGCGGACGTGCTCGAGGCGGTGGTCCTCGGTGCCCTTGAGGGGGGACTTTTCCGAGGAGGCGACGGCGATGATGGAGAGGTCCTTGTTTCGGGCCAGGCGCTTGAGCTTGGGGATCGTCTCGCGGCAGGAGGGGCACCAGGTGGCCCAGAACTCGACGATGTAGGCCTTGGTGGACTCGAAGGGGGGTATGGGCTCGGCCTTGATGGTCTGGCCCGTGAGCGCGGGGGCCTTGTCGCCGAGCTTGAGCGTGGGCTCGGCGGGCTTGTCGGACTTTTCGGGCTCTTTGGGACCGGGCTTGGGCTCGGCCTTGACCGGCTGCGGCCCGGACGGCGTGGCGTCACGAATCGCGGCCGCGGCGGAGGGCGGGGGCTCGGCGAGCGCGGGACAGGCGAGGGCGAGCGCGGCCAGGTACGGGAGAAGGCGGTCGTTCATGGTCACCTTCCGTGGTGGTTACGGAAGGATAGGGAGCCGTCAGGTTCGGAGGAGGGCGAGGCAGCGGTCGATCCGGACCAATGTGGACTCTTTGCCGAGGATCGCGAGGGTTTCCGCGATTCCGGGGCTGACGGTGGTGCCCGTGACGGCGATGCGGAGGGGCTGGGCGAGCTGGCCGACGCCCTGATTGCCCGGGGGAAGGCCGAGCTGGGTGGCGAGTTGCTCGAGGAGGGTGTGGATGGTCGGGGCGGTCCAGTCGGAGAGGGTGGAGAGGCGGTCGCGGGTGGCGGAGAGGAGGTCGATGGGGGATTGCGGACTTGGGCTTTCGGATTTCGGATTGGAGGCGCGGAGTTTGTCGAGGGCCTTTGGGTCGAAGTCGTAGCCGGTGTCGGCGATGAGGGCGAAGCGGGCGGCGGTGAGGCCGTCGCGGAGGGTTCGGGCGCGGGGCTTGATGACGGAG
>DASZWV010000154.1:0-1955 GCA_035546115.1 Phycisphaerales bacterium | reverse complement strand
TCCGCGGCCCCGGCGGCCTGGCTTGCCTGGTCGGCCCCAGCGCTCATTCTGCTGTTTGTCCTGAAGGTGACCGGAGTTCCGCCCACCGAAGCCCGCGCGCTGCGTTCGCGCCCCGAGGCCTACCGCCGGTATCAACAGACGACGTCCGCGTTCTTTCCCTGGTTCCGCCGCTCGTTGCCCGCGAGCACCCCTTCGGAGAAGCCCCGATGACCCAGGCCCCTGCCGCGTCCTGCGCCCTCGCCTGTCGAACGGCCTCACATCCAGTGGCCTGGTACGAAGCGATCCTGGACCGCGGGCTCATCCCCGATGCCGTGATGCGCGCGGGGATCCGGCGCCGGCTGCGCGAACGGATCCGCTTCGAAGAGCGCGGCGGCGTGGATGCGGTTTCGGAGCGGTTCCGCGCGATGGTCGCCGATCTTGCCAAAGCCCCGGTCGCGATCCACACTCGCAAGGCCAACGAGCAGCACTACGAGTTGCCGCCGGAGTTCTTTCGACTCTGCCTCGGTCCAAGGCTCAAGTACAGCTGCGCGTATTGGTCCGAGGGAGTCTCGACGCTGGCCGAGGCGGAAGAAGCGATGCTCGAACTCACTTGCCGGGGGGCGGCGGTCTCCGATGGGATGGACATCCTGGAACTCGGCTGCGGCTGGGGATCGCTCACGCTCTGGATGGCCGAGAAGTACCCGCACTCAAGGATCACGGCAGTCTCGAACTCGCGTCCCCAGCGAGAGTTCATTCTCGCCGAGGCGGCGCGCCGGGGCCTCCGTCCGCCCGACGTGATCACCGCCGACGTCAACAGCCTGGCCCTCGAAGGTCGGTTCGATCGCGTCGTCTCCGTCGAGATGCTCGAACATGCCAAGAACTACCGGACGCTCATGTCCCGGATCGCCTCGTGGCTCCGGCCCGACGGGCGGCTGTTCGTGCACATCTTCTCGCACTCACGGATCGCCTACCACTTCGAGCCCGACGACTGGATCGGACGCTACTTCTTCACCGGCGGAACGATGCCGTCCGACGATCTGCTCCTGCACTTCACCGACGATCTGCGGGTGCACGAGCATTGGCGCATCGGAGGCGTGCATTACTCGCGGACGGCCCAGGCGTGGCTGGCGAACCTCGACTCGAACCGGCGGGAAGCGCTCGCGATCCTGCGCGAGCACTACGGCGAGGCCGCGCCGGTGTGGTTGAACCGATGGCGCGTGTTTTTCATGGCGTGCCAGGAGTTGTGGGGCTTGTCGCAAGGACGCGAGTGGATCGTTTCCCACTATCTGTTCAGAAAGTCGCAATCCTGAGACCGCTCCGGAGTATCGCATGATCCAGCCTGGCCGGTGCGCGACGCCATTATGGCCGCCCACCTGCGGGAGATGCACATGACCCTCATGCAGGCCCATTGGCTGTGGGCCTGAAAGGAGCGCAGCCGTGCAGGTCCTGTTTGAGCCGGGTGCCCGGATCGTTCTCGGAGCGTTGCTACTACGATTGCCGCGGTGGCAAATGAAGCGGACTCATCACGCTTTGGGCGCGGGCGCGTCACGGCCGTGCGTGGCAGCGTCGTCGACGCGATCTTTCAAGAAGGCCGCCTGCCGCCGGTGCAGACCGAACTCCGCGTCACGATCGACGGCGGGGATGGCAACGCGAGGACGATCGTCGTCGAGGTTGCGGTCCATGTTGATGAGCGGCGGGTGCGCGGGGTTGCGCTGACGGCGACCGGCGGCCTCGCACGCGGCGCATCGGTCGAGGCGACCGGACGTCCAGTGGCAGTGCCCGTCGGCGACGCCGTGCTGGGGCGGATGTTCAACGTGTTCGGCGATGTGATCGACGGCGCAGGGGCCGCGACAACCTCGATGCGGAGATCGATCCACAGCGTGCCACCTTCGCTCGTGGCCCAGGGGCGGGCGTTGGAGCACCGCGGCGATCGGTCGGACACGCAAGCAAGACCGACAAGCGGGAGCACGAACAGG
>DASZWV010000153.1:0-4072 GCA_035546115.1 Phycisphaerales bacterium | reverse complement strand
GGAGGGGGGAGCGGGGGCGGCGGGCTGAACATCGTCGGGGCGGATGTGGTGGAGGTGCTGCCGGACCGGGACCCGTGCGGGATCACCGCGCTGCTGGCGGCGCACGTGATGTTTGAGGTGCTGGCGCTGGATGCGGCGCGGCGCGTGGAGAGGTGACAAGGTGACAAGGTGACGGGGTGACAAGGTGACGGGGTGACAAGGTGACGGGGTGATTGTCACCGTGTCACCATGTCACCTTGTCACCTGTTCATCTCGCCGTCCGCTCACGTGTTCCGCAGCGCGATGATCAGCTCGATCTTGCCGGTGTGCTGGCCCAGACGCTGGGCGATCTCGCCCGGGGTGAGGCCGGCGTCGCTGAGGCGATAGATCTGCTGGGCGAGGGCTTCGGGGTCGTTCGCGGGGCCGTTGCCCATCGGCCCCATGCCCATCGGCTGCGGGCCGAGGACGGCCTGGGCGGGGGCGGGCTGATTCTGCTGGGCGGCTCGCTGCGGCGAGTAGGTTCCCGCGTAGGCGACCGGCTGGCCGGGGACGCCGACGGGGCGCGTGACGATCTCGGGGCGATTGGGATAGCCGCCGCCGCTCGGCGGTGTGTAGAGGCCCTCGTGCGGTTGAGCGGGGCTCGTGGCCGCGGGGGCGCCGCCCCGCGGGGCCGGGGGGGCGGACTCGGAGAGCATGCCCTCGGCGCGGGCCATGAGGGCTTCGAGGCGCTGGGCCTTGTCGTCGAGTTCGCGGCCGAGGCGCGTGCAGACCTCCTCGGCCTCGCCCATGAGGCGGAGCAGGCGCTCGGCCTCCTGGGTCGTGGCGACGCCGGAGCGGTCCGCCGCTTCGAGGAGGTTCTCCGAGTAGGTCGGGGTCGTTCCAAAGCCGCGACGCATGCCGAGCAGGACGAGCACGATCAACCCCAGGCCCGCGGCCACGAGAATGACCGCCAGCCAGTAGGCCACGTTCGGTGCGGATGAGTTGTCGGCAAGGATGGGGATGGTCGGCATTGGGGGGCATTGTACCGAAGTTCATAGCATTCGCGACATGGGCGGCTCCCCCCCCACCATCACCCTGCCGGCGGCGGCGGCCAACCGACAGCAACCGCCCGCCGGTGACCAGTTGGCCCACAGGGCGTCACCCGCCCCGGGGTTCTCACCCGCCCGCATGCGGAAGGATCCGGCGGTGCGGGCGATCCTGCTCAACTGGCGGCGGCTGACGGCGGGGAGGAGCACGACGCCCGAGCGCGGGACGCTGGTCGCGTGTTCGGGCGGGGCGGATTCGTGTGCGCTGGTGCTGGCGCTGAGCGCGGCCGGGCGGGGGAACGCCGGGCGGCTTGTGGTCGGGCATGTGGTGCACGACCTGCGGGCGGAGCGGGAGGCCCTGGCGGACCGGGATGCGGTGCGCGAGCTGGCGATGAGGCTGGGGCTGGAGTTTGTGGAGGCGCGGGTGCGAGTGCGAGAGGGCGGCGGGAATCTCGAGGCGCGGGCGCGGGAGGCGCGGTACGCGGCGCTGGCGGAGATGGCCCGCGAGCGCGGGCTGGGGTTCGTGGCGGTTGCGCATCATGCGGATGATCAGCTCGAGACGGTGCTCATGTCGCTGCTGCGCGGGACGGGCGGAGTGGGGATCCGCGGGATGCGCGGCAAGCGGACGTTGCAGCGCGGTTGCGACGGCCGGCATGCCGCATCCCGTGTCCGGCTGATTCGCCCGATGCTCACGGGCACGACGGTGATCGACCGCGAGGCGTGCCGGCGCATCTGCGGGCTCGCGGGCTTCGAGTGGCGCGAGGATGCGACCAACGCGGACACCACGCGCCTGCGGGCGGCGCTTCGCGATCGCGTGATTCCCGTGCTGCGCGAGCTGCGCCCGGCGGTGACGCGGCGAGCGATCGCCGCGGCGGAGTTTTCCGAGCAGTCGCAGGCCCGCCTGACGCGGGCGGCGCGGCGGACTTTGAGATCGGCCCGGCGTCCGAGTGCCGGCGAGCTTGAGTGGGATCGCGCGCGGCTCCGCGGCAGGGATCCGATCCTGCTCGGCGAGCTTCTCCGGCTGGCCCATCGCGAACTGCGCGGGCGCGAGGGGGCGGACCGGCTCGGCAAGCGGGCCATCGGCGCGGTGGTGCGAGCCATTCGTGACGACAGCACGGAGCCGCGGCGCCTTGCCCTCGGCATTGTCTCGGTCGAGGTCACGGCACGCGCCGTCCGCTGCTCCGCCCGGGCGCCAAGCCGCTAAACTGGCCCATGCCAGGATCGCCTCCGACCACGACCCGCTCGGCCGCCCCGCTCGCGGCCCCCTTTTCCAACATCCTCGACATGATCGGCAACACGCCGATGCTCGAGCTTTCCAGGCTGGACACCGGGCCCGGGGGGTGCCGGCTGTTTGCGAAGCTGGAGCACCTCAACCCGGCCGGGTCGATCAAGGACCGGATCGGCCTGTCGATGATCGAGGGTGCGGAGAAGGATGGGCGGCTGAACCCGAAGGGCAATCCGCCCCCCACCATCATCGAGGCGACCGCCGGGAACACCGGCCTTGGCCTTGCCCTGGTCGCCCGCCAGCGCGGGTACACGATCAAGGTCGTGGTGCCGGACAAGATGTCGCAGGAGAAGATCCAGCACCTGCGGGCGATGGGCGCCGAGGTCATTCTCACGCGCTCGGACGTCGAGAAGGGCCATCCGGAGTATTACCAGGACATGGCCGCGGCGCTTGCGAAGCGGACGCCCAACTCGCTGTACACGAACCAGTTCGGCAATCTGGACAATCCGAGGGCGCACTACGAGACGACCGGGCCGGAGATCTGGCAGCAGATGTCGGCCGTCGGCGGCGTGGATGCGGTCGTGTGCGGCGTCGGCTCGGGCGGGACGCTCAGCGGGCTGGGGCGGTATCTGAAGGAGAAGAACCCCAACTGCAAGGTGGTGCTCGCGGACCCGGCGGGCTCGATCCTCGGGCCGCTGGTGCGCGAGGGGAAGAAGATCAAGCCCGGCTCGTGGCTGGTCGAGGGGATGGGCGAGGACTTCGTGCCGGACATCTGCGACCTCAAGCTCATCGACGATGCGGTCACCGTGAGCGACGCGGAGTCGTTCTTTGCCGCGCGCGAGCTGCTCGCCAAGGAGGGCGTGCTCTCGGGGTCATCGAGCGGGTGCATCCTGCACGCGGCGCTGGTCTTCTGCCGCAAGCAGGCGAGGCCGATGAACGTCGTCACGCTCGTGTGCGACAGCGGGGCCAAGTACCTCTCCAAGATGTTCAACGACTTCTGGATGATGGACAACGGCTTCATCAAGCGCGAGAAGACCGACGATCTGCGCGACCTCATCGCCCGCCGGCACGACCTCGGCGAGGACTTCACGCTCGCGGACACCGACCCGATCCGCCAGGCGATCAAGCGGATGCAGATGTACGGCGTTTCGCAGATGGTGGTCACCGAGGCCGTCAAGACCGGGCCGAACGGGCACTCCCGTGTGGTGGGCATCCTCGACGAGGGGGACATCCTCCTGGGCGTGCACACCGATCCCGCGGCGTTCGAGCGGCCGGTGAGCGACTTCATGACGCGGCGCGTGGAGACGATCTCGCCGGAGGCGCCGGTGTCGGCGCTCATGCCGATCTTCCGGGCCGACCGCGTCGCGATCGTGGTGGACAAGCACGGCAAGTTCTACGGGCTGATCACGAAGATCGACATGATCAACTACCTGCGGTCGCAGTTGATCCGGTGAGGTGGCGCACCTCGGCACGCGTCGGGTGACTGCGACGACCTCGGGTTTTCGCGTTCAGCCGACGGCCGGCCCGCGGGGCCCCGGGGGCCCCGCCACCCCGACGGGGTGCTGCTTGGACCCGATCGTCCACCAGAGGATCGGCCCGATGATCGGCACGATCCACGAGACGATGCACCAGAGGATCTTCGCCTCCGGCGGCATGCCGGCGCGCGACAGGATCTGCACGAGCGCCGTGATGAACAGCACGATCTGCCCGATGCCCACGGTGATCCCGAAGCACCAGAACATCATGAAAAAGCCCATGATGCCCGCGGAAGGTCCGACCATGCCGCCGCCAGAGGTCGCTTGTGCGAGGATGTCCATGGAGCGGATTGTACCATGCGCCGGCG
>DASZWV010000152.1:0-4016 GCA_035546115.1 Phycisphaerales bacterium | reverse complement strand
GCAAGACGTTCTCCAACCCGGGCGGCCCGTGGGGATTCATCTTTGCCGTGCGTGTTCTACCGATCATCATCTTCTTCTCCGCGCTCATGAGCGTGCTGTACTACGCGGGCGTTATGCAGCGGATCGTGGCCGCTCTGGCGTGGTGCCTCCGCACCACCCTCCGCGTCACCGGCGCGGAGGCCACCTGCATGGCGGCGAACATCTTCATCGGTCAGACCGAGGCCCCGCTCACCATCCGCCCGCTCATCGCGCGCCTCACACAGGCCCAGCTCATGCTGGTCATGCTCGGGGGATTTGCGCACATCGCGGGGTCCGTCCTCGGCGCCTATGTGCAGATGCTCGGGGGCAACGACCAGGCGTCGCGCACGCTCTACGCCACGCACCTTATCGGCGCGAGCCTCATGTCCGCGCCGGCGGCGTTCGTCATGGCCCGCATCATCATGCCCGAGACCGAGACTCCGCCTCCCGAGGACGCCCGGAGCATCGCCACGATCGCCGAAGAAGACCACGCCAACATCTTCGACGCCGCGGCGGGCGGCGCGACCACCGGCGTCAAGCTGGCCATCAACATCGCCGCCATGCTCATCGCGTTCGTATCGCTCCTGGCCCTGACGAACTGGCCATTGAGGGCGGTCGGCCAAGTGCCCGGCATCCAGAACTGGATGGTCGCGCACCACTGGCTCACCGCGACCACCGTCGGCGGCACAACCGTCGTGCAGGAACTCTCGTTGCAGACCGTCTTCGGCTGGGTGCTCGCCCCGCTCGCGTGGACGATGGGCGTGCCCTGGCAAGACTGCCGCATCCTCGGCGGACTCCTTGGCGAAAAGCTCATCCTGACCGAGTTCTTCGCATACTCACACCTCGCCGATGCCAAGGCCGCCGGCACGATCACGCCGCGGACGGCGCAGATCGGGGCCTACGCGCTGTGCGGGTTCGCGAACTTCGCGTCGATCGCGATCCAGATCGGGGGGCTATCCGTGCTGGCACCGGAGCGAAGAAAGGACTTCGCACGCCTTGCGCTTCGCGCCATGCTCGGCGGTGCGCTCGCCACGCAGATGACGGCGAGCATCGCGGGGTTGTTCATCTGAACGGTCGCAACGGCAGCATGAGTGACAAGACACTGTTCACGTTCAGAGCACACCATGCCCAACGCACATCCCGGACGCCTCGAAGTCATCTGCGGCCCGATGTTCGCCGGCAAGACCACCGAACTGGTGCGGCGATTGGCCGCGGCCCGGAGCGCGGGGCTGCGGGTGCTGGCGCTCAAGCCCGCGAGGGACACGCGGTACAGCGTGGTCGAGATCAAGACGCACGCGGGCGGCGCGTTCCCGGCGACGCCTGTTGCGGATGCCGCCGGGGTGATCCCGGCGAGCGCGGGCGCGCAGGTCCTGGCGATCGATGAGGTTCACTTCTTCGGTTCGGCGCTGGTGCCGGTCGTGCAGCGGCTGATCTCCGGCGGCGCGCGGGTGATCGTGGCCGGCGTCGAGCGCGATCATCGCGGGCGACCGTTCGAGCCGTTCCCGCACCTGCTGTGCGAGGCGGATGAGGTGGTGAAGCTCTCGGGGGCGTGCGCGGTGTGCGGCGGACCGAGCGTGCACTCGCAGCGGATGATCGCGTCGGATGCGGACATCGTCGTGGGCGGGGCGGAGATGTACCAGCCGCGCTGCCGCGCGTGCTTCGAGCCGCCGAAGAGTTGAGACGCCAAAAAGGAAGCAGGCCGATGCAACGCGCACCGGCCTTCTTCCTGTCGTGCTGTGGAACCGGCTGCCCCGGTTCCATAAAGCCAAGGTTGTTCGGGACGACCTCGCCGCGTGTTCGCTCGATGGTCTTGATCCCACACACAAGCACGTCCGGCGCGACGCCTGATCTGAGCGCAGCGGTCGGGGTGCTGGCTTCCAACGTATCACAACCGCTCCCGACCGCAAGCCGACATGCGTGAGGAACTCGCCAATACCGATAAAGACCCGCAAATGGCCACAGGCAGTGCCGACTCCGGCCTGTATTGGCCACGCTGTCGGGGTTTCAGCTTACTCGCAAACGTCGGGTGCGGGTGCGACCTCATCGATGATCCTGCGCCTGAGGACGATCTTGCCCTCCGGCGTCTGGACCTCGTGCTCGTGCACCTGTTCTCGGACCACGCGTGATGGGGGCTCGGGCGGGTGGACGGGTGTTCTCACGCTGTGGGCGATATGTCCGAAGAACGCCCCCAGGTTCCGCAGGAGGGACTTGGGTGGTTGCCCAAGGGATTTGGTCGGACGCGGCGTCATGCTCGTTTGATCGGCGTTTTCCGGCGTTTTGTCGAATCAGTGGTGGGCGTGGCCGTTGCTCCTGGCCGCGTGATCGGCAAGGACGCGCGCGACCTGCCCCGGCTCGACGTTCTCGTAGAGCGTCTCGTCGATGAGCATCGCGGGGGCGGTTCCGCAGGAGCCGAGGCACTCGAGCTCGATGAGGGTGAAACGGCCGTCGTCGGTCGTCTCGCCAACGTCCACGCCCAGGGCGTCCTTGCACGCCTGGGAGACGTCTCGCTGGCCGCAGAACTCGCAGGCGATGGAGCGGCAGATCTGCACGAGGTGCTTGCCCTTGGGCTTGAGCCAGTACTCCTCGTAGAACGAGGCTGTGTCGATGACGTTGCCGGGGGGAATCCCGAGGAACTCGGCGACTTCCAGCATGGCCTGGGCGGGGATCCAGCCGTGGGCGTGCTGGATCGCGTGCAGGCAGGGGAGCAGGGCACCCTGCTTGTTCTCATAGCGCGGCAAGATGCGCTGGGAGAGGTCTTTCTTCATCGCGTCGGTGAGGTAGGGCTCCGCCCGCCGCTCGACCTTCATCGCCGCCGAGTTCTTGGTGATCCAGGCCATTGCGTCTCCATCTCGTTGCGCTGGGATCGTAGACGCGAGGCGGCAAATCCGGTCAGAACGCTTCGGGATGGGCGCTGCGGACACGATCGGCGAACGCCCGCGCCTCGGCGGCGTTCAGGACGCCCTGTTCGGCGAGCCAGCGGACGCCCTCGACCTCAACCCGCGGCAGGAGAGAGCGGCCGGTCTTGACGTCCTGGAATCGATGGTCGGCGCCGGGGATTTCGACGAGGGTGAGATTGGTCTTGCCGGCCTCGTGGAACGCCTTGGCGAGGGCTCGTGCGCTCTGGATCGGCACGGCGTCGTCCTGATCGCCCTGCACCACGAGGATCGGGCAGTTGACCCTGAGCAGGTCGTCGGCCGGGCGGTGGAACATGAAGGTGCTCCAGCGGCGGTAGGGGTGGCCGGCCCACATGGTGTCGGCGTTCGGGTGGGCCTTGATGTCGGCGACCTTTGCGTCGAGTTCGGCCTCGTTCTTCAGGCCCATGTAGCCGCGGTGCGTGCGGATGAAGTGGCGGAACTCCTCCTCCTGCGTCCAGCCTCCGCCGCCGCCGAGGAGGATGATGTGGGTGATGGTGCTCGCGCGGGCGGCGACGGCGCTGGCGACATCGGCTCCCTCGCTTGCTCCGAGGAGCACGATCGGCTTGCCGGGCTGGGCGTCGCGCGTGGCCCATTGGAGGACCGACATCGCGTCGGCCACGCGACAGTCGAGGGTGGCCGACTTCAGGGCGACGTCGGCATCGACCTTGCCGTCGGGAGACACGCCGCGGCGTTCGAGGGCGATGACCGGGGCGTTCATCGCGCAGAACGAGGCGAGGGAGCCGATCGAGTTGGTCACGCTCGTGTCTTCCGAGCCCTGGAGATACAGCACGAGGCCTCGAGGAGGACCCGAGGGCGCGGGAGTTTGCGTGAGCCGGTACGCCTGGATCGGGAAGCCGTCGGCGGCGGTCACCGTGTGTCCGACCGCCTGCACGCTGATGGTGTGGGAATGGCATGCCGCGAGGCATCCGAGGCACACGAAGGACGCGGCGGCGAGCAAGCTGCTGGAAAACGGTCGCATGTGGCGCTCCGCGTATGGGTGGGAACTGCACAATCGCCGCGGCCCGGGCGACCCCACGTACTCTGATGCATGGAGCTTCCTCGCACCGGCAAGCCTCGTGTTCC
>DASZWV010000151.1:0-10227 GCA_035546115.1 Phycisphaerales bacterium | reverse complement strand
ATCGCCGTCCCCACCGTCCACCACAAGGCCAACGCCATCGCCTGCCTCCAGGCCGACGTCTCCTGCCTCGTCGAGAAGCCCCTCGCCGGAAGCGTCGAGGACGCCCTCGCCATCAAGGAGGCCGCCGAGAAGTCCCGCGGCGTGCTCATGGTCGGCCACATCGAGCGCTTCAACCCCATCATGCGGGCCCTGCGCCTCGAGCAGGCCAGCAACATGCCCATCGTCCCCCGGTTCATCGAGGTCCACCGCGTCAGCCCCATGACCTTCCGCTCCGTCGACGTCGGCGTCGTCATGGACATGATGATCCACGACCTCGACGTCGTCCTCATGCTCATGGGCGGCCACGAGCCCGACGAGATCCACGCCTCCGGCGTCCCCGTCATCACCGAGCACGAGGACCTCTGCAACGCCCGCCTCGTCTGGAACGGCGGCCCCAACGGCTCCCAGGGCCGCTGCGTCGCCAACATCACCGCATCCCGCCTCGCCCTCAAGACCGAACGCGTCACCCGCATCACCGGCGAGAACGCCTACATCAAGATCGACTACGCGGCCAAAAAGGGCCAGGTCATCCGCCGCACCGCCAACCAGGCCCAGATGCAGGAGGTCCGCGAGCAGCTCCGCAAGGGCGCCGACCTCACCGACCTCAAGTGGCAGGAACTCGTCAACATCGAGAACCTCACCGTCGACGACGCCGAGCCCATCCTCATGGAGATCAAGGCCTTCCTCGACGCCGTCCGCACCGGCACCCAGCCCGAGATCGACGCCCACGCCGGCTTCGCCAACGTCCGCACCGCCGAACGCATCGTCGAAGAAACCCGCAAGGACTGGTCCAGCTGGAAGCCCGACGTCAAGGTCAAGGCCACCGAAATCGCAACGAAGGTCCTCGCGAAGTAGACCCGCAAACAGAAGCAACCCAAAGAGCCTCTCGCATGAGCGAGAGGCTTTTTCATGCAGCCCCAGCGGGGCGCGCGAACGTAGCCCGGGGTGGAGCGGCGGTGCTTTGACCGCCGCGGAACCCCGGGGTTCCCATGCCACACACCCCGACCCGCGCTCCGCCATGCGCCCCGAACCACATCGCGCGCTACGGATCGCCGCAGTGCCGACCGCCAAGAACCGCGGCCCGGGCGCTGATCGCGAAAGCCGCGCATCCGTCTGACCCCGGCCATCCCGGCCCGTTCACGGGCCTTGCTCGCTCTTAGCCCATGGCTTCAAGCCATGGGTACGCACCGCGCCCCCCCACCACCACCGCCCGCGTTCCCCCGCAGCCCGCTTCAGCGGGCTTCCACGCACTACCGCCTTCAGGCCCAAGAACCCACGCTGCACAAAATCGCGCGCACAAACCGTGCACAAATGCACCCCGCGCAACCCCTTGCCCCACAACATCTGTATCACGTTTGCGCGCGCGCCGGCGCGACCCCCCCGCATTGACGCCCCGCCCCCGCGATGTACATTCCTCCCAGTCCAAGGTGCCACGGGCCTCCCGGCCCGTGTGTCTTGTCTCGGAGTACCACGGGCCCAGCCCGTGCAAAGTCGGGGGGTCCCATGCCACGCCACGGCGTCATTCCACCAGCCCCAAGAGGCGGTCCGCGCCCGGGCCAGACCTACACGCAGTCCATCATCGAGGTCATGGACCAGCGCAAGGTCCAGATCGACCCCGACGACCCCAAGTCCCTCCGCTCCATCTTCTTCAACCCCGACCTCGAAACCTCCGCCCGCATCATCCAGGCCCTCCTCAGCCCCAACAACTCGCTCGCCGGAATCGCACGCGACCACGCCACCACCCTCGAGGCCCTCTCCACCTGGATGGCCCGCCCCGACATCGCCCAGCGCATCCACCACATGAAGCGCGCCGCGGCCGTGCAGCACTCCCTCACCGCCACCTTCCAGCTCGCCCACGCCGTCAAGGCCCTCGTCATCATCCTCCAGGAATACTGCGACGCCGCCTGTCACGAGGCCGGCCTCAAGGCCGGCCGCGGCTCCAGCCCCGACGAGCACAACCGCCGCGACCGCGAGACCGCCCGCAAGGCCTGCCAGCTCCTCGCCCGCCTCGCCCACTTCGACCAGACCATCCGCCCCCCACGCTCCCCACGCGAAAACATCCTCACCCCGGACCACATCCCCTCCATCTTCCCCACCTCAAACGGCGACACGGCCAGGGGCTTCGCGGAGATGCCACAGAACCCCGGCGGTCACGCCGGCGCGCCCGACGCTCCACCACCCCCGGCCCATCCGCTCCCCGAAGAAGACCCCCAAGCCCTCCTCACCCAGATCACCGACCTCCTCGCCCACCTCCGCAACAACCCGCTCACACCAAGCACACCACCAGCCGCCTCCGAGCCCGCTGCCGCGCCTTCCTCTGACAATCCCCCCCCGCCCGCGTCCGCGCCCCCCTCTGAAACTTCAGATTTGAAACTTGAGATTGCCCCCGCGCCTCCCACCACCCCCACAACCCAAGAACGCTCAAACCCCCTCCCCCAACCGTCCGCCGGGTCCCCCGACTTCTCCGAGTCCCCTCCCAGCCCCCCACTCCGCCCCTTCCCACCCAACTTCCTCGCAAAGGTCAAAGCCTGCAACTGCGGCCGCGGCATCCCCTGCAAGGGCTGCCCGCCCGACGTCATCAACGCAAGATTCGAGCCCGAAAACGCCGCCCTCCGCGCCCGCGCACGCGATCCCACCTCGCCGTGACACGCCCGCGCCGCCGGCTCCGGCATCACGCGTTCCCGATCCCGCGCACCACATCCGCGCCGACGGCGATCCCGCGCGCCCCGCTCACTGCCGCGGCGTCGGCATCGTCTTCACCCGCGTCTCCACCTTGAACGGCGGCTCATCGTCGCCGTCGTCCTCCGCCGCTTCGTCGGCCTCATCGCCCTCGGCGTCCTCGACGTCCCCGGCCTCATCCTCGATCTCGTCGGTGGCCTTGCCGTCCGACTCTTCGATCTGTTCGCGGAGGTTGCCGTCGTTGACGATGGACTGCGCCTGCTCGAGCGTGTCGGCGATGGGCTTGGAGGGTGAGCCGTTCTCCGCCTCCTCGGCGTCGGCGAGGGCCTGCGCCTTCATGGCCTTCCATTCCTCGAGGGTCATCGTCACCTCGCGGGCGACGGTGCCCTTGTGCGTGCCGAGGATCCCGGCCTCGCCCATGAGCTCGATGAGGCGCCCCGCGCGGGTGAAGCCGATGCCGAATCGGCGCTGCAGCAGCGAGACGCTCCCGCGCTTGGTCTCGAGGACGACCTCGACGGCCTGGTCAAAGAGCGGATCGGTCTGGGCGTTGGCCAAGCCGCGGGTGTCGATGGTCCCACCCATGCCGCCCTCGGACGCCTCATCGCCGTCGGCGGTGGTGCCCTTGAGCTGCATGATGGAGCGCTCAAAGGTTGGGCTGGCGATCTCGCGCATGAACTTGACGACGCGCCGGATCTCCTTGTCGTCCACGAGCGTGCCCTGGGCCCGCACGAGCTTGGAGCTCTTGGGCGAGAGGTACAGCATGTCGCCCTGGCCCAGGAGCAGCTCGCCGCCCTTCTGGTCCAGCACGATCCGCGAGTCCATGCCGGAGGCGACCTTGAAGGCGATACGGGCGGGCATGTTGGACTTGATGAGGCCGGTGACGACGTTGGCCTGCGGGCGCTGGGTGGCGAGGATGAGGTGGATGCCCACGGCGCGGGCCTTCTGCGCGATGCGGACGATCGAGTGCTCGACCTCCTTGTTGGTCATGATGAGGTCGGCCAGCTCGTCGATCACGAAGACCATGTACGGGAGCTTCCGCGGGATCTTGGCCTCTTCCTCCGGCGTGCTCGGGGCGTAGCGCTCCTTGAGCTCCTCCCAGGTCAGCTCGTTGTAGGCGGCGATGTCCCGGCACCCGGCCTCGGCGAGCAGCTCGTAACGCTCGTCCATCTTGTTGACGGCCCACTCGAGGATGGCCGCGGCCTTGGACATCTCGGTCACGACGGGGCACATGAGATGGGGAATGTCCTTGAACTGGGACATCTCGACCATCTTGGGATCGACGAGGACGAGCTTGAGCTCGTTGGGCTTCTTGGTGTAGAGGAAGCTCATGATGATGGTGTTCATGCAGACCGACTTGCCCGAGCCGGTGGTGCCGGCGATGAGCATGTGGGGCATCTTGGCGAGGTCCTCGATCATGGGCTCGCCCGAGGCGTCCTTGCCGAGGAACATCGGCAGGCGCATGGAGGCGTAGACCTCGCTCTTGGTCATGAGCTCCTTGAGGCGGACCTTCTCCTTCTGGGCGTTGGGGACCTCTACGCCGACGGTGTCGCGCCCCTCCATGTTGGGGACGATGCGGATGTTGATGGCCTTGAGGGCGCGGGCCAGGTCGCTGGAGACGGCGCTGAGCGCGGCGACCTTGGTGCCGGGGGCGAGGCGGAGCTCGTAGAGGGTGATGACGGGGCCCGACTCGACGCCGACGACCTCGCCCTCGATGCGGTACTCGCGGAGGGCCCGCTCGAGGGCCTCGGCCTGCTCGCGGACGTAGGCCTCCATGGTGAGGGTGAAGTTGGTCTCGGGCTCCTCGAGCATGTCCAGGCCTGGGAACCTGTAGCCCTCGAGGTCCTGGGTGTTCTGGATGTCGCGGAGGTCCTCGTCGGTCGCGCTGCGGCGGGTCTCGCCGGCGAAGCGGACGGGGAGCTTGGCGATCTTGGCGCGGAGCTCGTCGGGGGAGAAGGACTTGGTCTGGGGCTGCAGGCCGCCGGCCTGCTCCGGCTCGACCTCCTCGGCGACGGGGATGTCGTCGTCTTCCTCTTCGACGCCGGCCCGGCCGGCGGTGAGGCCGCCGCCGGCGCGGTCGAAGGTCTCGTCGAAGCTCTCGGCGCCGCCGATGCCGCCGGCGGTCGGGTCGATCGGCGCGGCGGCCGCGGTCGGGGCCTTCTTGACCTTCTGGCGGGCGACGGCGAGGCCCATCTCGCCGGCGCGGATGCCGGTGAGGTTCTCATCGTCGTCGACGTCGGTCTCGCGGACGGCGCCGCCGCGGTGGGCGGCGAGTTCCTGCTCGCGAAGGGCGCGGATGGCGGCGCGGCGCTCTGCGAAGGTGCGGGCGTGGCCGAGGGCGATGCGGCCGGTGTGGCGGGCGCCGGTGTAGAGGACGCGGCCGGTCCACATGGCAAAGAGGAGGGCCCAGACGTCGAGGGTGACGGTGGCGGCGATGACCAGGCCGAGCAAGAGCCAGATGACGGTGCCGAAGGCGTTGAAGCGGAGGAGGAGCTCGTGGGTGCCGACGGTGCCGACGACGCCGCCGGGGAGGTTGGGGACCGGGCCGCTTGCGGGCATGATGAGCGACTGGAAGCACGCGGCGACGGCCGCGAAGAGCAGAGCGCCGAGGGTGCGGACGGGCAGGTGGGTGACCGTGCGGCCCATGACGGTGATGACGAGCCAGGCCGCGGCGAGGGTCATGATGACCCACATGCCGCCGCCGAAGACGCTGTAGAGGGCCCAGGCGACGGCGGCGCCGGCGATGCCGCAGAGGTTGGCGGCGGGGAGGTTCTCCGGGACGGTGGAGTGCGTGGGCCAGTCGCTGGGATTGAAGGTGAGCAGGGCGATGGCGACGAAGATCCACACCAGGAGCGCGGCGACCCAGCCGATGCGCATCCACATGAGCTCGCGGTGCTCTTCGGGGGTGAGGGCGGCTTGGGAGGAGCGCCGTGCGCGGGGCGCGGGCTCTTCGGAGGGGGCGGCCGCGGCGCGCGATTTCGCACGGGCCGCGCCGGCCCGGAGAATGGTTCCTTCGGTAATCACGGAGGCTCAATCGGCAAGGGTGGATTGAGGGGGATAGAGAATGGGTTGACCCGCCAAACAGCAGCCAAATGAGGACTACGCTCAGGCCCCATGAACACCCTTGCCGAGCAAATCCTGCGCTGTGAGCTTCGGATTCTTCTGCTGGACCCGAGGGCCAAGGCTCCGGCGTATCAGTCGGAGATGGCGGCGGGGCTGGATGTGAGCGCGTTTCTGCCGGATTTGCCGGAGGGCGTGGTGCTGGAGCCGGTGGCGCGGGGTGGGTCGGTGGTGATGGTGCGGACGGGGTTTGCGATGGCGATTCCGGCGGGGTTTGAGGCTCAGGTGCGGCCGCGGTCGGGGCTGGCCTCGAAGCATGCGATCACGCTGCCGAACGCGCCGGGGACGATCGATGCGGACTATCGGGGGGAGGTGAAGGTGCCGCTGATCAACCTCGGGCCGGCGGCGTACACGATCCGGCATGGGGACCGGATCGCGCAGATGGTGATCGCGCCGGTGGCGCACGCGGCGGTGACGATGGTGGAGGCGCTGGACGGCACCAAGCGCGGCGTTGGTGGGTTCGGTTCGACGGGGTGATTCAGCAGCCCGAGGCGAACCAGGCGTTGAGGTAGTCGAAGATGCTCTGGACGACCGGGGGGCCGCCGGAGCCCGTGCCGCCGAAGGTCGCGAAGGGCCGACCGGCGAGCCAGTCGTTGATGAAGTCGAAGATGTCCTGCACGGTGATGCCGCCGGTCTTGTTGTAATCGGCGTAGCAGCAGGGGGTGGTGGCCGAGCCGCCGGTGTTGCAGTCGGTGCCGGGGGAGAAGGCGGCGCCGGCGTTGGCGCCCGAGACGGTGTTCGCGCACGACGCGTCGCTGGTGAAGGTGGTGTTGCAGGTGGCGCCGCGGCAGCAGATGCCGGCGGCGACGCAGGGGTTGGGTGAGCAGGTGGACATCACCCCGTTGAAACTGCCGGAGCAACTGGCGGCGTCGGTGAGCGAGCAGGTGTCGGCGTTGCAGCAGGAGCCGAGGGTGCCGGGGGCGGCGTAGGCGATGTTGAGGACGTAGCTGCCGCGGAGGCCGTTGTATCCGGCGACGCCGATGTAGCAGTCGGCACCGGCGGTGAGGCGGACGGAGGCGATGCGGGAGCGCGAGCCGATGGAGCAGGCGCCGGCCTGGCCGGTGGAGTCGTCGTTGCAGTTGAGGAGGTTGCCCTGGGTGACGGGGCATCCGGCGTGGACGGTGAGGACGGTGTCGAAGCTCGAGCCGCACAGGTCGATGATGTAGACGGCGCTGGCGGGGGCGGTGAACTTCCAGAACACGTCGTTGTGCACGCCGGTGTTGAAGGTGGTCTGGGTGCACGAGCCCGTGCCGGTCATCATGAGCGAGGCCGAGGGCGTGGCGCTGAGCGTGCTGCCGGACTGCGTGCCGATCATCGCGATGAGGTTGGTGGAGGCGCACTCGTCAGCGGGGAAGCAGGGGTTGCTGGGCGTGCAGGAGGTGCCGTCGCCGGAGTAGGTTCCCATGCACGCGGCCTGGATGGACTGGCCGCACGTGAGGCCGCCCGTGCCGGTGCAGCAGGCACCGCTGGCGGGGCAGGGGTTGGAGCCGGAATCGCACGAGTCGCCCGTGCCGCCGGAGGTGGTGCCGCTGGGGCACGTGCCGCCGTAGATGAGCGTGCACGCGCCGCTGGCGTCGTTGCAGCAGGTTCCGACGACCGGGCACGCGCCCGCGGCGCACGTCGGGTCGGAGGACTGGGTGGTGCCCGAGGGGCAGGAGGTGAAGGACATCGTGCAGGCGCCGGTGGCGTTGTCGCAGCAGCCGGCGATGACCGAGCCGGTTCGGACGGTGACGGCGTAGATGGCGTAGCCGCGGCCGTTGGTCCCCGTACCGCCGCCGGTGCGCGTGACCTGCATCTGTCCGGAGACGGTGCCGGTGGTGATGCACCGGAAGGTGAACGTGGTGGTCGAGGGCACATCGACAATGCTGTAGGTGCCGTCGGCGCCGGCGTAGGCGGCCGAGCCGGCGGATGCGGCGATGGCCGCGCCGGAGATGGTGACGGTGTCGCCGGGGCTCAGGCTGTGGGCGACGTTGGTGGTGACGGTGGCGAGGGAGCCGCTCAGGGTGATCGAGGAGACGGGGATGTCGTTGGCGTACATCTGGCCCGCGCCGACGCCGTCGGTGGCGCCGACGGCGCGGAAGACGAACTGGGTGGAGCCGACGAGGGAGTCGATCTTGTACGAGCCGTTGTAGGCCGAGGGGGAGACGCCCGAAATGGTGATGGGCTGGCCGACGATGAACTCCGAGTTGGATGAGACGGTGGCGGTGCCGACGCCGCCGGTGAAGGAGAGTGTCGTCACCTGCACGGGGTTGAAGAAGGCGTTGCGGAAGGCGATCTTCGTGAGCTGCTTGCCGGTGACATCCATCCCGGCGTCGATGATCTTCTTGACCGCGACGACGCCCTCGATCACGTTGAGGTTCGGGGAGGCGTCGGAGGTGGAGAAGGTCTGGAGCGAGGCGGCGTCGTTGGCGGAGACGGCCTGGAAGGTGTTGTGCGTGGCGCTCATGGCCGTGAAGGTCATGCGCTGCTGGGTGTTGACGAAGCGGTTGATGATGGGCGGATCGACCTGGGCGCCCTGCCAGTCGGGGGCGCTGAAGCGGGCCGTGACGTCGGTGTCGGTGCCCCCCATGGGATCGTGGAAGGTGAGCACGGCGTCGAAGGCGGCGAGCATGCCCGCGGCGTTGCTTGCGTTGTAGAGGAAGCCGATCTGCGTCGCGCCGTCCACGGCGATGGGCGAGGCGAGCGTGGTGACCTGGTCGGCGGTGTCGTGCAGGCAGGTGGCGGCGAGGATCTGCGTGCCGCTGGGCGTGCCGGTGGTGGTGCTGGCGAAGGTGAAGCTCGTGGGCTGGGCCGTGGTGACCTGGAACTGGCCGTTGTAACCGGCGACGCTGGAGCCGGAGATGCCCACGGTGTCGTTGACGACGAATCCGTGCGGGGTGATCGTGTTGACCGTCGCCACGGTGCCCGAGCCGGAGATGGAGGAGATCTGCGCGGTGCTCGTGGAGCCGGAGAAGATCGAGCCGGTGGCGGTGGCGCTGGTGGTGCAGTCGAAGGTGAACGTGGTGTTGTCGGGGACGGTGGCGACGGTGAAGACGCCGGAGAGCCCGGCCGGGTTGGCGCCGACGATCGCGATCGGCTGGCCGACGACCAGGCCGTGCGAACCGGTGGTGGTGGCGGTGGCCGTCTGGCCGTCGGATGAGAGGGTGGCGATCGTGATCACGGGCGCCCAGGGAGCGACGTTGCCGATGGTGGTGGTGGTGTTGGCGGAGAGTTCCTGGCCGCGGTGGTAGACGCGGTCTCCGAGGTGGACGCAGTCGAGGACGTTCGCGGCGGCGCTGGGGGCGGTGGTGGCGGTGTATCCGAGGGTGTTGAAGAGCTGGTAGACGATGCCGGTGGCGCCGATGAGGGGGGAAGAGCCGAAGGCGTCGGGGTTGGCGTTGTCCCAGAGGAGGCCGCGGTCGGCGATGGAGCGGTAGAGGATGGCGTCGGCGTTGGCGCTGGTGGCGTTGGTGACGGCCTCGGAGCCGTGGGCCATTCCGTGGAAGTTGTAGTTGAGGGGGATCTGGGTGTCGGTCTGGGCGAGGGCGCCCCCCCCACACCCGCAGGCGGCGAGCACGCAGCCGAGCCCCCCGACCCACGCACGCATCGATCTTCGTTGCACCGGCATTCCAGGCTCCTTGCCCCCGCTGGCCAATCCCCGACCGGGACACAGTCTGTACGAGGGTCGGGCCCAAGAGTATTCATCGGATCGAGACAGAACCGGATTCGGAGCCCCAAACAAAGACCCCGCCACGATGCGGCGGGGTCGGATGCGGACTCGTGTGCGGGTGTCGTGGGTGGGCGGGGGTGGGCGGGGCTGGGGGTCAGCACCCGCCGGCGAACCAGGCGTTGAGGAAGTCGAAGATGTTCTGGACCGAGAGCGAGCCCGAGCTGCCGTCGCCGCCGACATTGGCGAAGAGCCGGCCGGCGAACCAATCGTTGAGGAAATCGAAGATGTCGGGCACGCCGACGCCGTTCATCTTGTTGTAGTCCGGATAGCAGCAGGGCGTGGTGGTGCTTCCGCCGGCGTTGCACGAGGCGGAGGATGCGAAGAACGCGCCGGCCAGCGCGCCGTTGAGCGAGGCGGCGCAGTCGCCCGCGGTGGCGATCGCGGTGGAGCACGTGGAGCCGCGGCAGCACACGCCGGAGGAGCCGCAGGGGCTGGGCGAGCAGGAGCCGCCGTCGGCGTAGGTGCCGGCGCAGTTGAGGGCGTCGGTGAGCGTGCACGCGGAGCCGACGCAGCAGGAGCCGACGGAGCCGGTGTAGTTGATGTTGAGGGTGTACGCGCCGCGGGCGCCGTTGTAGCCGGCGACGCCGATGTAGTAGGTCTGTCCGGCGGTGAGCGCGACGGAGGCGATGCGCGAGCTGAGCGTGCTGGGGCAGGTGACGGCCTGGCCGGTGGAGTCGTCGTTG
>DASZWV010000150.1:0-25213 GCA_035546115.1 Phycisphaerales bacterium | reverse complement strand
CCGAGAGGGTGTGATCCCCCGCGGAAAGTGTGGGGAGGTCGCCGTGTCCACGAAGGTCCACGCATCGGCGGGGGCGTGCCGGAAATAAAAGTCGAACCTCCATGTGGCAGAACCCCCGAACTGGATGGGAAACCACGCGGTGTAGTTGCAGTCGTGGTACGTCGCGTACGCGTCGGCGCGGGCCCCGCTCGCGAGCGTCGCCACGATCAGCGCGGCGAGCACGGCCAGCGTCGCGCCCCGCCGCACCGTCGTCTTCCGAATGGAAGGTCCGTTCCGCATCGTCGAGCTCCAGAGAACTGTCGGCCAACCTTCCCCCCTTGCGTTTTCGTCAGCATCCGGCGAACCAGGCGTTCAGGAACGCGAAGATGTCGGCGACCTGCAGGCCGCTGACGCCGTCGAAGTCGCACCGAGGGTCGCCCGCGAACCAGGCGTTGAGGAACGCGAAGACGTCCTGGAGGGTGAGGCCGCCCATCCGATCAAAGTTCGCGGGGCAGCACGTCGTGGGGTTCCCCGCGGCGCCGCAGGCCTGGCCGGCGAGCCAGTCGCCGGAGCAGAAACCGGGGCCGGAGAGGGCCACGCAGTGCGTCCCTGTGCAGCACGCGCCGCCCGGGGGGGGTGGGGTGCAGAGGTTCGCCGTGCACATCGTGCCCGCCACGGGCGGAGCGTCGCACACGCCCGCGTACGGAACGGGCACGATCGAGCACGCGCCGCCGTGGCAGCACGCGCCGGCGTACGCCGCGCAAGGGCTCGGCGTGCAGGTGGTGCCCGCCACGGGGGCAGCGTCGCACGCTCCCGTGTACGGAACAGACACGACCGAGCACGCCCCGCCCTGGCAGCACGCGCCGGCGTTCGCCCCCCCACCCCCGCACGCATCCGGCGTGCAGGTGGTGCCCGCCACGGGCGGAGCGTCGCATACTCCCGCGTACGGAACGGGCACGACCGAGCACGCGCCGCCGTGGCAGCACGCGCCCGCGTTCGCCCCCCCACCCGCGCACGGATCCGGCGTGCAGGTGGTGCCCGCCACCGGAGTGTTGTCGCACGATCCGTCGGTCGGAAGGCTCACGACCGAGCACGCGCCGCCGTCGCAGCAGGCCCCGGCATACGCCGCGCACGGGTTGGGCGTGCAGGTGGTGCCCTCCACCGGATCGTTGTCGCACGCCTGCTCGGCCGGAAGGTCCACGACGTAGCAGTCGACGCCCAGGCAGCAGGCGCCGGCGCCCCACGCCATGTCCGCCCGCAACGCCACGAGCACAAGGGCGAGCACGGCCAGCGCGCCCCGCGCCGGCGTGCGCCGCCGGGCCGCGGCCGCGACAACCGGGACCGCCGCGATGCGCCGGCCACGGCCGCCGGTCGCGCTCCTCCATCGATCACTCACGCTCACGCTCGATCTCCCATGGTGTGTGGTCGGTCCTTGGATCCTCTCGCACCCGGCGAACCAGCTTCATGAACAGCCCGCGAACCAGGCATTGAGGAAGGCGAAGATGTCGGCGACCTGCACCCCCCCCGCGCCGTCGAAGTCGGCGCGTGGGTCGGCGGCGAACCAGGCGTCCAGGAAGGCAAAGATGTCGGCGACGGCGAGCGTGCCGTTGCAATCGAAGTCGGCGGGGCAAGCGGGGCCGAAGGTGTAGCGGGCGATCGTCGCCGAGGCGCTACCGCCGACCGCTCCGAAGTACCCGCCGACGACCACATCCCCGTTCGGGAGCGCGGCCAGCGCGAGAACGCCGCTGGCACCCGCCGTGCTCACGCCAGAGCCCAGGGCAGACCAGGAGTTGCTTGCCGGGCCGTAGCGGGCGATGAAGTTGGCGCGCACTCCGCCGGCGAAGAAGAAGTTCCCGCCCACGACCATGTCCCCGCCCGGCAGCACCGCCAGGGCGAGGACGCTGCTACTCGTGCCCGAACCGAGCGCGGACCATGAGTCGCTCGCGGGGCTGTAGCGGGCGATGTTGCTCGCCGCTGCCCCTCCGGCGCTCGGAAAGTTCCCGCCGACGATCACATCCCCGCCCGGGAGCCCGGCCAGGGCGTGGACGGTGCCGTACGTTCCGGAGCCCAGAGCGGACCATGTGTCGTTCGCGGGGCTATAGCGGGCGATGTCGTGGGCCGACACCCCGCCGGCGAGAAAGAATTCCCCGCCCACGATCACGTCCCCACCCGGGAGAACGGCCAGAGCGTAGACGGTGGAGTTCGTGCTCATCCCCAGGGTGGACCAAGAGTTGCTTGCCGGGCTGTAGCGGGCGATGTTGTTGGCGGACACCCCACCGGCGCCGCTGAAGTTCCCCCCCACGATCACGTCTCCGTTCGGGAGGACGGCCAAAGAGAGGACGGTGCCCAAAATGCCGGCGCCAAGGGCCGACCAGGAGTTGCTCGCCGGGCTGTAGCGGGCGATGTTGTTGACCGGCACTCCACTGGCGAACCCGAGGCTCCCGCCCACGATCACATCCCCGCCGGGGAGCACGGCGAGGGCGTACGGCGTGCCGGTTAGGCCGGTGCCCAAGGCCGACCAGGAGTTGCTCGCCGGGTTGTAGCGGGCGATGTTGTCGGCGCGGGCAGCTCCGCCGGCGTTGGTGAAGCTCCCACCGACGATCACATCCCCGCCGGGGAGCACCGTCAGCGCCCAGACAGTCTCCGGCACGTGGGGGCCCGTCCCCGGCACCCACCCCGCGACGCACCCCTGGGCCATCGCCGCGCGCGGGTGCGACAGCCCGATGACGGCGAGCAGCAGCGCGAACACGAGCGCTCGGGCCGGCAGTTGCCGCCGACCAGCTCCTCGTGACGCCGACCGCGGCTTCGAAAGGTCGGGGTGGTTCCTGGTCTTGGCTTGGCGCTCCGCGGAGAGGAGGAACTCTCGTCCGGTCAGGGGGATTTGCCTCCCGGTCAGGGGGATTTGTCTCCCGGTCAGGGGAAAGTGTCTCCGTCCCATGACCTGGAAGCGTTTTCCCATGACCAGACGCGATTCTCCCATGGGTTTTTCCCGTCCGGTCATGGGCACTTGCAAAATAATCATGGGTTCTTCCGGCGGCGCTGAAGTCGCTTCGCGGTTCTGACGATCCCAGCGGCGACAGCGTACCACGGGGTGTCCCCGAGGTGCAAGGAAAGCGCCCGTCACCCCGCACATGCGCAGGGAACGGGCTCCAAACAAACGCCGCTCTCGCGCGGCAGAAGGGATCGGTGACTCATGGGGATCATCCCCGACAAGATCGTTCAGCAGGTTGAGTGGTGCGAGGCGCACGCGCCCGTGTGGGAGGCAGCGCCCGCGGCGGCGATCGGCTTGACGGCCACGCAGTGCACGAACTTCACATCACTGACCACGAACATGCGCAAGTTTTATAACCAGGCCCAGGCCGCCAAGGAGGCCTATCACGCGGCGATCACCATGCAGAACGAGGCGATCGCGGCGGCGATCTCCGGGCCCGGCGGCGCGGCCGACCTGATCCGCTTCATCAAGTCCTTCGCCGAGAACACCGCCTCGCCCGATGCCGTGTACGGCCTGGCGCAGATCCCTCCGCCCGCCAAGCCGCAGCCGGCGCCCGCGCCCGGGCAGCCGACCAACGTCAGCGTCTCGCTGGAATCCACCGGCGCGGTCACGCTCAAGTGGAAGGCCGTCAACGCCGCGCCCGGCGCGGGGACGTTCTTCAAGGTCACCCGCAAGCTCGCGGGGGAGGGGGGGTTCACGCTCGTCGGCACCGTCGGCGAGAAGATGTTCACCGACTCGACGCTGCTGCTGGGAACGACCGGGGCGACGTACATCATCCAGGGCTTCCGCGGCTCGCTCGCGGGCGTGCCGAGCGAGCAGATCGGCGTGCAGTTCGGCGTCGGCGGGGGCCAGGGGGTGCAGGTGACCAACGCGACGCTGAAGATGGCGGCGTGAGGCCAAATCAGCAAAGCGGGAAAACAGCAAAGCAGCAAATCAAGGCATCTGTTCAAGCGGCCCCCGGTCTGTTCGACGGGGGCTGCTCATTTGCTGCTTTGCCATTTGCTGATTTGCTGCTTTGACCCACCCCCCCTACCCTTCGGCCCCTCCAAAAAGGACCCCCGTTCCATGGCCACATCCGGCACGATCTCCCAAGTCATCGGCTCCACGTTCGACGCCCAGTTTCCCGAGGACCAGCTCCCGGCGATCTACAACGCACTCGAGATCAAGGCCAAGACCCCCTTCGGCGATCTGGACCTGACCGGCGAGGTCGCCAGCCACCTCGGCGGCGGGAAGGTGCGGGCGGTGGCCCTTGGATCCACCGACGGCCTGTCGCGCGGCATGTCGTGCACCGACACCGGCTCGCCGGTGAGCGTGCCCGTGGGTGAGCCCGTGCTCGGGCGGGTCTTCAACCTGCTCGGCAAGGCGATCGACAAGAAGCCCGACCTGCAGGGCGGCAAGCGGATGCCCATCCACCGCCAGCCCCCGGAGTTCAGCCAGCTCAACCCGCAGACCGAGATCCTCGAGACCGGCATCAAGGTCATCGACCTGCTCTGCCCCTTCGTCCGCGGCGGCAAGATCGGCCTGTTCGGAGGCGCGGGCGTCGGCAAGACGGTCGTCATCCAGGAGATGATCGCCCGCGTGGCCCGCAACTTCGGCGGGTACAGCGTGTTCGCCGGCGTCGGCGAGCGCACCCGCGAGGGCAACGACCTCTGGCGCGAAATGGCCGAGGCCGAGTACATCGACTCCACCGGCAAGAAGTGCCACGTGCTCGACAAGGTCGCCATGGTGTTCGGCCAGATGAACGAGCCGCCGGGCTCGCGTCTCCGCGTCGCCCTGAGCGCCCTGACCATGGCGGAGAACTTCCGCGATGAGTCCGGCAAGGAGACGCTGATCTTCGTGGACAACATCTTCCGCTTCACGCAGGCGGGCTCGGAAGTGTCGGCCCTGCTGGGGCGCATGCCCAGCGCCGTGGGATACCAGCCCACGCTGAGCACGGAGATGGGCGAGCTCCAGGAGCGCATCACCTCCACCAGCAAGGGCGCCATCACCTCCGTGCAGGCCATCTACGTGCCCGCCGACGACCTGACCGACCCGGCCCCCGCGACGGCCTTCAGCCACCTGGATGCGTTCGTCGTGCTCAGCCGCGGCATCGCCGAGAAGGGCATCTTCCCCGCCGTCGATCCGCTGGCCTCGACCTCGCGCATCCTCTCGGCCGACATCATCGGCGAGCGGCACTACAAGGTCTCCCGCCGCGTGCAGTCGATCCTCCAGCGGTACAAGGAGCTCCAGGACATCATCGCCATCCTCGGCGTCGATGAACTCTCCGAAGAAGACAAGAAGACCGTCAACCGCGCCCGCAAGATCGAGCGCTTCCTCTCGCAGCCCTTCTACGTCGCGGAAGTCTTCACCGGTTTCCCGGGCGTGACGTCGCCGCTGGAGGCCACGATCGACTCCTTCGAGCGCCTCTGCAACGGCGAGGGCGACGACCTCCCCGAGGGCGCGTTCATGTACGTCGGCACGCTCGACGACGCCAAGAAGAAGGCGGAGAAGATGAAGGTGGGCTGATCGGGCGGTGAAGGCCCTAAGGCGTGAAGGCGTAGAGACCCGACCGAGCCCCGGCGCTGCCGGGGCTTTTTTCGTGCGGCGTCTCCGGTTTGCGAGGTTGCCGCCACGTTGCCTGTCTTGACGAAAACCGTGCCCCGGGGGTGGCCGATTCCGGTGGGCGCGGTATGGTGTTCACACGGGCCCGTTCGGGCTGCTTACCCAGATTCACGAGGAGTTGAGAGCGCAACGGAAGAGGCTCCCATGCGCTCGTACTCGTGCAGCCGGACATCGTGTTGGATGTGTGTTCTCGCGGCCGCCGCGGCCTGCGGCGTCGTCTCGTCCGCCCGCGCGGTGATCCTGTTCACGCCCGACACGTTCACCGACGGCACCGTGCAGGAGTGGTACGGCGGGGACACGGTGATGAACGTGGGCGGCGGACAGGGCGGCGCGGCGGATCGGTACATCACCGTGGCGACGAACTCCGGGGGAAGCGCCGGGAGCCACCTCGCGACGCACAACGCGGAGCTGCGCTGGAGCGGCGACTACATCTCCGCCGGCGTGACGGCCGTGCAGGTGGACATGCGCAACCTCGGCAGCACCACGCTCCAGATGCGGCTGGTGCTCTTCGGGCTCGGGAACCGCTGGACGTCCAACACCGCGGTCACGCTCACGCCCGGCTCCGAGTGGCAGCACCTGACCTTTCCCGTGAGCCAGTCGTCGCTCGCGCACGTGCTCGGCGCGGCGACGTACACCGACTCGCTCTCGAACGTGACGCAGATCATGTTCCGCCACGACGGCGGGACGCCCTCCTCGGGCGGAGAGACGATCAACGGCACGCTGGGGATCGACAACGCGATGGCGATTCCATCGCCGGGTCTTGTGGGTCTGCTCGCGCCCCTCGGGGCCCTGTCGCTGCGGCGGAGGCGGGCGTGAAGCGGCTGCTGCCGGCGTGCGTCGTCCTCGCGCTCGGCGCCGCGGCGCAGCGTCCCGCGCTCGCCGACACGGCGGCCGTCGCGCCCGTCGCCGATGCGTTCGTCGATTCGGCGCAGCCGTCGAAGAACTACGGCGGGGGCGGCGCCCTCGCGGTGGCGTCTGCTTCGGCGCCCAAGGGCGAGTTCCAGAGCCTGCTGCGTTTCGACACCTCCGCGGCCGCGGCCCAGTTCGATGCCTCGCTCGGCCCGGGGCTGTGGGTCGTCTCGTCGGCGTCGCTGCGACTCAGCGCGGCCTCGCCCAACAACAATCTGTTCAACGCGCAGGCCGCCGGACAGTTCGCCGTGTCGTGGATGGCCGACGCCGCGTGGGTGGAGGGATCGGGCACGCCCGCTCAGCCGGGCACGACGGGCGTCTCGTTCGACACGCTCCCATCGTTCCTCGGGCCGTTGGATGAAGCGCTGGGAACATTCGCCTTCGCCGGAGAGACCACCGGGAGCACGACCTACCCGCTGCTCCTCGCACCCGGCTTCGCCGGCGATCTGGGCGTGGGCGGCACGGTATCGCTCCGGCTCCTGGCCGCGGACAACGCCGTGGCGTATCTGTTCAACTCGCGGTCGTTCTCGGCGCAGAATCAGCCCGCGCTCGTGCTGACGGCGGTGGCCCGGTGCCCGGCGGACTTCGATCGCTCCGGAAGCCTCGGCGTGCCGGACATCTTCGCGTTCCTGGAAGCCTGGTTTGCCGGCGATCCGCACGCCGACTTCAACGGGGCCGATGGGATCGGCGTGCCGGACATCTTCGACTTTCTGAACGCGTGGTTCGAGGGGTGCTGAAGCCGCCGCGGGGGCATTGCACGACCGGGCTCGGTTCTGGTACGCTGGGGCCATGCTGCGATCGCCACTCCGCATCCTCAACGCTCGATTCGGGCCACGGCCGAGCGACCTGACGCGCCGCGAGATGCTGCGGGCCTCGATCGCGGCGGGGGCGGCGCTGATGCTCTCCGGGATGGCGGCCGGGCTGCCCCGCGGGCGGGGCGACGGCGCCAAGCGGATCGTGATCATCGGCGCCGGGTTCGCCGGCCTGGCGTGCGCGTTCGAGCTTCGCGCGGCCGGGATGGATGTGATCGTGCTGGAGGCCCGGGATCGCGTGGGCGGGCGGGTGCTGTCGTTCGCGGCGGCGCACGGCAACGAGTTCATCCCGGGGCGCAGCGTCGAGGGCGGGGGCGAGCTGATCGGGACCAACCACGCGCTCTGGTGCGCCTACGCGGAGAAGTTCAAGCTCGAGCGCCTGCCGATCATGGAGCCCGAGGGGCTGACGTACCCGGTCGTGATCGGCGGCAAGCGCCTGGACGACAAGGCGGCCTCGGACCTGTGGGACTCGATGCTCAAGGCGCTGAGCACGATGAACGCGCTGGCCGCGCCGATCGATGCGGACAGGCCGTGGCTCTCGCCGGGCGCCAAGGCGCTGGATGCGCGCACGATCCAATCGTGGATCGACGGGCTGGATGTGGATGCGACGACCAGGCGGGCCTGCTGGATCAACCAGAACGCGGACAACGGTGTTGACCCGTCCAGCGCGAGCCTGCTGGGGCAGCTCGCGGCCGTGAAGGGCGGCGGGCTCGAGAAGTTCTGGACCGAGACGGAGACGTGGCGCTGCAAGGGCGGGAACTCGAGCCTCGCGAAAAAGCTCCTCGCCGGGATCGGCGAGGACCGGGTGCACACGAAGGCCGCGGCGTCGCGCATCGAGGCGCGAGAGAGCGGGCTGACGGTGCGCACGAAGGACGGGCGGGTGCTCGAGTGCGATGAGGCCGTGCTGGCGATCCCGCCGAGCGTGTGGAGCACGATCGAGTTCGAGCCGGCGCTGCCCGCGGGCCTGAGGCCGCAGATGGGCGCGAACGTGAAGTACCTCGCCCACACGAAGACGCGCTTCTGGCTCCCGGCCAAGGTCTCGCCCGATGCGCTCTCGGATGGCCCCGTCAACATGACCTGGGACGCCACCGACGGGCAGGCGGGCGAGGCCGACGGCTGTCTCGTCTGCTTCAGCGGGGCCGCGAGCGCGCGGGCGTGCATGGAGTTTCCGGCCGACAAACGCGACGCCGAGTACGCGAAACTGCTCGAGCGGTTGTACCCGAAGTGGACCGACCACTTCGCAAAGTCGCGCTTCATGGATTGGCCGAGGGACCCCTGGACGAAGGCGAGCTACTCGTTCCCCGCGCCGGGAGAGGTCACGACGATGGGCCCGATGCTCGCGGCCGGGGCGATGCCCAAGGGCTGCAGGCCGCGCCTGCACTTTGCGGGCGAGCACACGTGCCCGAAGTTCGTGGGATACATGGAGGGGGCGTTGCAGTCGGGCGTGCGCGTGGCGCGAGCCATCGCGGGGCCATGACGTGGTACGCTTGCTGCCTTGTGGGAGGCTCCAATGTCCATCGATACAAAGAGCGCCGAGCGTCGAAACCTCCGCTTCAACTCGATCGACGACCTCCGCCGCGACCTCGATGCGATCGAACAGTCGCACGCCGCCGGCACGCTCGAGCGCTCCGGCACCTGGACCGAGGGCGAGATCTTCACGCACCTCGCGGCGTTCATCAACTACAGCTACGAGGGCTACCCGAGGGAGGTCTCGCCGCCGTGGCTGCTCTCGGTGCTGTTCATCCGGCCGAAGCGGGCCAGGTTCCTGCGCGACGGCATGCCCGCGGGCGTGAGGATCCCGGGCACGCAGCGTGGCACCATCGGCATGGAGAGCGTGCCGTTCGAGGAGGGCCTTGCGCGATTCCGAGCCTCGCTCGATCGACTCGAGAAGACGCCTCCACCGATCGAGAGCCCCGCCTTCGGCCCCATGTCCTACGAGGACAAGACCCGGCTGGCGCTCCGGCACGCCGAACTCCACCTTGGATTCCTCCATCCATGAGCCCGGCATCCTCTTCAGATCGGCGGACCCTTCGATTCGAATCCCCCGCGGAGGTGCTGGCGGACGTCGATCGCATCGCCGCCGCCGAGCGAGCGGGCACGCTCGGGCGAACCGGCAACTGGACGGCGGGCCAGGCGATCGGCCACCTCGCCGCGTGGATCAACTTCGGCTTCGATGGGTATCCCGTATCCGCGCCGCCCGAGCTGGCCGAGCGGGCGCGGGCCCGCAAGCCGAGCGCGCTCCGCGATGGGCTCATGGTCGGTTTCCGCATCCCCGGGGTCGAGGGCGGAACGGCCGGCACCGAGGTGCTCGAACTCGACGAAGCCGTCGATCGGTATCGGCGTGCCTTCGCGAGACTGCAGGCCGGAACGCCCGGCTTCCCCCACCCGTTCTTCGGTCCGCTCACGAACGAGGAGTGGATGATGCTCCACCTGCGGCACGCCGAGCTGCACCTGGGCTTCCTGCATCCGCAGTAGACTTGGGCCCCCATGCCCGCGACCCCACCACCACCGCCACCGCCATCCCACCAGCGCATCTACGCACCCGCCGATGAGCGCGATATGCCGTCGCTGCTCCGGCTCGTGCACCACGCCTTCGCGACCACCCCCGACGCCGAGACCAAGTGGATCCGGCCGAGCGGCCTCTCGAACTTCCGTGTGGTGCGCGCCGGCGAGGGCGCCCAGCCCTCCTCGTGCCTGCTCCGCGTTCCCATGGGCCAGCACTTCGGCGGAAAGAGCGTGCCCATGCTCGGAATCGCCGGCGTCGCCGTCGCCCCCGAGGCCCGCGGCCGGGGCGCGGCCCGCTGGATGATGTCGCGTGCGATGCAGGAGGCACACGAGGACGGCTTCGCGCTCTCGGCGCTCTATGCCTCGACGCAGGGCCTCTACCGGCAGGTCGGATACGAGCAGGGCGGGTATCGGTGCCTGATCAAACTTCTGCCGCACCGCATCGACGTGCGGGCCCGCGAGCCCGTGGTCCGGCCGCTGACGCCCAAGGACGACCCCGCGATCCACGCCTGCTACAAGGCGTTCGCGCAGCAGTTCGCGGGCACGCTCGACCGCGCGCCCTACATCTGGCGTCGCGTCAGGGAGTTCCGCGACAAGTCGTACCACGGCTTCGGGATCGACGGCCCCGATGGACGGCTCGATGGGTACACCTATCTCTGCCAGACGCGCATGGCCGATGGGATCGAGATCGAGGTGTCGGACCTCGCGTTTCTGACGCCGCGGACCGGCCAGCGCCTGCTCGGGTTTCTCGCCGACTTCTCGACGACGACCAAGGACATCACGATCGCCGGAGCGCCCCTCCACCCGGTGCTGAGCCTGATGACCTCGCACCATCACGCGATCACCAGGAGCGAGGTCTGGATGCTGCGGATCACCGACCTCGCCAAGGCGATGACCCTCCGCGGCTATCCGCGCTCGGTGGCCGCCTCGATCCAGTTGAACGTGCACGACCCGATCGTGCGCGCCAACGACGGCTCGTGGACGCTCAGCGTCGAGCACGGCCGGGCCGAGATCACCAGGGAGGCCACGCCGCGCCCGGCCATGACATGCTCCATCCAGGGCCTGGCCGCGGTGTACTCGGGCCTGTACACGGCGCGCCAGGCGGCGCTGCTGGGGTGGGTCGAGGGCGATGCGGGCGCGCTGGAGGCGGCGGATGCGATCTTCGGCGGATTTGGAACGCCGTGGATGCCGGACTTCTTCTGACTCGCAAGGAACTCAATCCCCCGTGTTCGTTGACGGGTTGCACCACAGATGCCCCGGATGCTTGCCGACCTGCTCGGCGAACTCGGCGCCGTTGTAATACACCGCCGACCCGTCCACATCACCCACGGTGATGCCGCTGCCGTGGTGTCCCGCGACGATCTCGGTCGGATACGAGGCGCCGTCGTTGAACGCCACCGGGCCCTGTTCGTTGGCATCCCACATGATCGCCGCATCCGTGCGGAACTGGTCGATGCGGAACGACTTGTTGGGGTCGCGATAGGCCACGACCGCGCCATTCATGATGAAACTCGTGAGCTGGGCGGTGCCCTCGAACGGGCCGAAGTGCGAGGGGCAGCGGTAGATGTCGTCCACCTCAAGATAGTTGTACAGCGTGCCGGTGCGGCGGTCCTCGGGCGCGAAGGGGATGCCGGCGGCGGGGCCGACCGTTTCGTCGTACAGCCATCCCGGCTTGGTGGCCACCGGCCCCCAGTTCGGGAGCGGGAGCGAATCGCGATAGTCGTTCACGTACAGGTTCACGGCCGTGAGCATCTGCCGCAGGCCGCTCTTGCACTTGGTGAGCCTCGCGGCCTCGCGGGCCCCGCGCAGGGCGGGCAGCAGCAGGCCGATCAGGATCGCGATGATCGCGATGACCACCAGCAGTTCGATGAGGGTGAACGCGGCACCCGAACGAGTGCGGGAGCGAAACCGGCGGGCGAGCACGAGCATGCAGACCTCCCACGTGGCAGAATCGATGGGCCGTAGTGCAACGCACCTCGGGGCGTTTCGATTGCCGGAAGACGACGAACTCGGACTGTTTGACGCGGACTTGTGGCCGATGATCGGCTCGCGCCCATCGATTCGCCGGAATCTGTTCACGAAATTCACGCGGCGCGAACGCCGCGCAAGAATGTCAACATTCTGTTCGCAGTTGCCCCCAGAACTTGAGCGGCCTGCTGTGCCCGCATTCCGGACACTCATGGGCCGAGTCAAGCCCGCGCAGGTCATACGCACAGTTGCGGCACCGATACGCCGGCCTCAGTGCCCGCCCGCAGAACCGAAACGCACCCGGCAGCAGCGGCAGCGGGAACACGAGCCAGATCGGCACGCTCAGTCCAAAGCCCCCGATGGGCGTCGTCCGCCGAGGCCACCACCGGACCGAATACTGGCTCGCCAGCGGTGCGGAGAAGACCACGCCGCTCGGAAGCGACGACTCCGGATACCGAAAGACGTCCACGCCGCCCGAGCCGATGCCCAAGAATCGCGTGCCGGATTTGGACGACCAGCAGACACCCGGCCACACGAAGACCGAGGCCGCCCATACGAGCAACAGCACCAGCAGCGCCACCAACTCCGACGTTCGCACGAGCGGACGCCGGAACGGAGAGGCTGGCTTGGATCCCGTCGGCATGTCCGACTCCATGGACAGAGCACCTATTCGCCCGTGCGCCGACCCGGGCTCGCCGGTTGCTCGCTGCACTCGCCGCAGGTGCCGTGCAGAACGACCCCTTCCTGGCGGACGCGCCGGCGATCCGCGGCCGTGCTCCCGCGGGACTTGGCGCCCATGGCCGAGGGCCGGCGCTTGATCACGACCCGCTCATCCTCAAGGCACTCGACCGTTCCGCAGGAATCGCACACGAAGTGCGGGTGCTCGTGCACGTGCTTCTCGCCCTCGCACCGGGCGTGGTCGGTGAGCGAGAAGCGGAACACGCGATCGCCGGGATCGACCTTGTGGGCAAGCCCCGCCTCGACGAGCGAGTTGAGCGTGCGATACACGGTCACCCGATCAGGCCGTCCACCGCCCGCGGCCCGCAAAGACCCCGACCGCCGCGCGGCGCACAGGCTGTCGAAGAGCTGCTGGGCGCTCGCGGGCGCCCGGAACTGCCCCATGAGGCGGAGCAGGGCGAGACGGGTGCCCGTGATGCGCATGCCGGCGGCGCGAAGCGCCTCGCGCAGCGTGGATTCCACATCGGATGGGGTCACGGAATGGTGATGGTCGCCGCTCATGGTGGGCGGTGAATCATAGGAACCGGCCGCGGATTCTGCAGATCGCCGTGCTCGCGCCGGGTGCCCGCAACGCGCGGGCGAACCGGCGAAATACATCCCTCGCCGCCTCAGGACGCCATCGTCATGCCGCCGTCCACGACCAGCGTCTGGCCCGTCAGATACCCCGCCTCATCGCTGGTCACGTACGAGACCGCCGCGGCGATGTCCTCCGGCACACCCAGACGGCGCACCGCCACCATGCCCGTGATCTTCTCCTTGATGTCCGGCGGGAGAGAGCCGGTCATGTCGGTCTCGATGTAACCCGGGGCCACGGCGTTGCAGGTGATGTTCTTGCCGCCAAGTTCGCGGGCGATGGTCTTCGTCAGGCCGATCAGGCCCGCCTTGGCCGCGGCGTAGTTCGCCTGCCCCGCGTTCCCGACGACCCCGGACGTGCTGGAGATGTTCACGATGCGCCCGAACTTGCCCTTCATCATGGGGCGGGCGGCGGCCCGGATGGCGGCAAACGCCGAGGTGAGGTTGGTGTTGATCACGTCCCCCCACTCCTCATCGCTCATGCGGAGAACGAGGTTGTCGCGGGTGATACCCGCGTTGTTCACGAGGATGTCAAGGCGGCCGAGTTCGGCCGTCGTCTCGTCGATCGCCTTCGCCAGGGCCGCCGCGTTGGAGACGTCAACGGCCTTGACACTCGCCTTGCCACCGGCGGCCTCGATCTGCGACTTCAGGTCGTTGAGCGGGCCGGCCGAGCGTGAGGAAAGCACGACATGGCGGCCGTCCTTCGCGAGGCGAAGGGCGATGGCCTTGCCGATGCCCCGGCTCGCGCCGGTGACAAAGGCGACACGCGTGGGAGCGGCAGGAGCGGGCGTTTCGGCCAACGGAAAGTCCTTTCGGGCGCAGATGGTTCAACCGAAGCCTGGCGAAGCGCCGGAATATCCGGTTGCTCAGCGGATCGAGCCGCCGGGCGGGCTGGAGCCGGGCGGACGGCCGGGCGAGCCGGGCGCACGCGGCGGCGGCGCAACGGGCGGAGTGCCACCGGGACCCGGAGAGCTCGGCGGCGAAGAGTCCGGGCCGCCCCCGCCTCCGCCCCCATCCATGCCTCCATCGTTCGTACCGCCACCGGATGAGCCGCCGGGCGTAAGTTCATCCGGCACGGCCGACGGGGCCGCGGCGACGCGAACAACCTGGAATCCCTCGGTGCCGACGCCGTCCCACATGGCGGCGCGCGGTCGAACCTCGTTTGTCGCCGGGGCGTTGGTGAACATCCAGTTGTCGCCGATCTTCTCGGCCGTCCAGCCGAGGAGATAGGCGCCCTTGGGGTCCTGGATGGCCATCAGGATGCCCAGCGTGCTGCCGCCGGAGGGCGAGCCGGCCGCCGGAGTGTCGCCGTTGAGGTCATGGGCGAGATCGCTGAGCTTGCCGACGAGCTCATCGGAGAGGCCGGCGCTCTTGGCCGCATCGACGAGCTTCGACTGCACGTCGTTGAGCTTGGATGGATCGGCCGCGATGACGTTCGGGTCCATCCCGGCCAGGGCCTGCGAGACGGCCTTCTGCATCTCGGAGAGCTGCTCGGGCGGAATGCCGCGCAGAATCTCGTTCACCTTGGCCATGACGCGCATGTTGACTTCGGAGCCGAGCTGGGTCGCCGAGCCCACGCCGTTCACATCCACGCCGTCCTGCATGAACACGACGCGCACGGCCTCGATGGGCTTGGTGGCCTCATCCCAACCGCCCTCGGTGACGAGGTGGTCGAGCAGGCCCCGTGCTTTCTGCGTGAGCAGCGGCTTGAGGTCCTTGGCATCACCGCGAGCGATGTCGTCGGCGAGGTGCACCACCGCCTTGCCGAGGTCGGTCTTATCCTCGGTGACCTTGATGCTCGACGCAAACTGCACGCGTGCATCGGCCTTCTCATTCTGGGCGATCGTGTCGAGGGACACCATCGCCGGGGGCGGGGGCGGCGGGGGCGGGGGCGGCGGAAGCGGCGGAGGCGGCGGCTTCTTGCACCCGGTGAGAAGCAGCGCCGTGAGCGCGATTCCGGCGATTTGCATGGCGATTCGAGGCTTACGGCTCATCGTGCGTCTCCACTTTCACGGCCTTGTCGATCCGGCGCATCATCCCCATCAGCGACCGGCCTGGGGCGAGCTCGTGCCATTGCGGTGGCTCGCTTGAAGATGTGCCGCCAACCCCCTGCATAAGGGTGCGGCAATCCTGCTCCCAGCGCACCGGGCTGGTGAGCTGCTCCACCAGTCGTGACCGGATGGAGTCCTCAATAGTACGGCCGGAATCGGCGGCGTGGGCTCGGCCCGTCACGTTCGACATGACCGGCCGCTGGGGAGCCCTGATGGGAGTCTTTCGGAGGGCCGCGGCCAGCCGCTCGGCAGCGGGAGCCATCAGAGGCGAGTGAAACGCCCCGGCAACCTGGAGCGGCTGTGCACGAAGCCCCGACTCTCCCGCGATCGCGACGGCCCGCTCGCAGGCGGCAATCGACCCGGAGATCACGATCTGACCCGGGCAGTTGAAGTTCGCGGGCACCAGCACATCCGAGCCGCGAGCCCTGTCGCACAGGGCGGTCGCCTGGGCCTCATCGGCCCCGATAAGGGCGACCATCCCCGACCCCGGGCGGCCGTCGGGGAGCCTGATGGCATCCGCGGCGTCCTGCATGGCCCGGCCACGGAGGACCACCAGTTCAAGACCATCCTCGAACGTGAACGCCCCCGCGATGTGCAGGGCCGTGTACTCGCCAAGAGAAAGCCCGCCGCTCGCGGCCAGGCCGGCCTCCCCGAGCCCCCCGCTTCCCCCACCACCGGCTCCCCAGCCCGCGAGCAGGGCGTGCCAGCAGGCGACGGATGTGGCATAGATCGCCGGCTGCGAAACGTCGGTCTGGTTGAGACGATCGGCGGGCCCCTCGAAGCAGATCTTTGTCAGCGGAGCACCAAGTCGGTCGCCGAGCAGCCTGTCGGCGCGCTCAAAGACCGCGCGGGCCTCGGCGGACTTCTCGTGCCAGGCCTTGCCCATGCCCACGATTTGCGCCCCCTGGCCGGGGCAAAGGATGATGCGGGACGTCATGGCCGAATGGTACCAGCCGCGGGGGGCGTTATCAGGCCGTCGCGATAACGCCGCGGGCGCGCGCCGCGGCCGGGGAGCAGGCGGAAGTTGATCGAGTTTGGCTCAGGCACCCCAGCCGTCATAGACGGCAAGGGTGCGCACGCGACCTTTTCGGAGCGAGCAAGTCGCACGCGCGCACTTCCGATACCCATGCAGGCCCATCTCCGGAGATTCTACATGAGCACGTCCCAGCGAACATTCGATCAGGTCAAGAACATCCTGGGCAAGCTCGATCGGAATATCGATGCGGCGCGGGCGCGCCGCATGCAGGCCCCGGCGAATGGCGCCAGCGCCCCCAGCAACGGCGGGCCGATCCCGATCAGCTCGGCCCAGCCGGCGAATCCGCCGACGCGCCCGACCTTCATGCCCTCCGGCTCGCTCACGCCGATGCCGACCTTCGGCTCGAGCGCGCCGGCCCGGAGCGTGTACGGCCGCGCGACGCCGATGCGCAGCGACCAGCGGAACCAGCAGACAGGCACGTGAACGGGGCGATACTCACCGATTGGCGGCAACAATGATCCGGAACATCCGCAAGCTCTTTGGTGTCGAGGCCGAGGTTCCCCAGGAGGAGCCCCAGCCCGCTCGCCGGGGCTCGGCCCGGGCGTTCTATGACCACCCGCTGGTCAACCATTCGGTCATCGGGCAGTGCCTGGTGATCACCGTCGTCGAGCGCGAGCTCAACGCGACGACGGCCGCGGATGTCTGCTACGAGGTGAAGGAGCTCTACGCCCACGAGGCGGGCGTCCGGCACATCGTGCTGGACATGGAGAACATCAAGTTCGTGGACTCGGCGGGGCTCAACTCGCTCGTGGACCTGCTGGCCACGGTGAAGAAGCGCCAGGGACGCGTGGGCCTCGCGGCCGCGACGGCCCACGTCGAGGTGCTCTTCAAGCTCACCCGCCTCGAGCTCGTGTTCACGATCCGGCGGACGGTGATCGACGCGATCGATGCGATCGAGCCGAAGGACTAGGTTGAGAAGGCGTGCAGGCGCCAAGGCGTAGAGAGGCCCGTCAGGGCCTCTGTTTCTTTACGCCTGCACGCCCTTGCGCCTTCCCTACTCCCCCTTCGATGCGATCCACCGATCGATCTTGCCTTCGAGCGTCGGCAGCGGGATCGAGCCCGAGCTCAGCACGGTGTCGTGGAACTCACGGAGATTGAAGCGCTCGCCGAGCGCCTTCTCGGCCTTCGCGCGCAGCGCGCTGATCTTCATCTGCCCGATCTTGTACGCGCACGCCTGCCCCGGCCAGGCGATGTACCGATCGACCTCGCGCTCGATGTTGTGGCGGGCGAGCGCGGTGTTGGCGAGCATGTAGTCGATCGCCCGCTGGCGCGTCCAGCCCTGGGCGTGGATGCCCGTGTCCACCACGAGGCGGCAGGCCCGCCACATCTCGTAGCTCAGGCGCCCGAAATCGTCGTAGGGGTCCGAGTACATGTTCCTGCGCGTCGATGCGCTCCCGACGCCTTGGCTGTCTCCGCCGGTCGAACCACCCGCCCCCGACTTCGCCTCCGTGGCGTCCATCCGGTCGGCATCGCCGACCTCCAGCCCGAGGCTCTCGGAGTACAGGCCCCAGCCCTCGACGAACGCCGTGTAGTTCGTGAACGTGTGGAACGGATGCTGCCCCTCGAGTTCCTGCGAGAGCGAGATCTGCAGGTGGTGGCCCGGCACGCTCTCGTGCAGCGCCAGGGCCGTCATCTCGAACTTGGGCCGCTGGTCCAGGCGGTACGTGTTCGCCATGAACCACCCCGGAACCCCCGCCTTCATCGAGCCCAGGTAGTAGTACGCCGTGGGCGCCGTCGGCGCGACCAGCGGCGGCAACTCGCGCACCCCATAGCTCAAGCGCGGCAGCCTGCCGAACAGGCGCGGCAACTCGGCATCCATCCGCTTGCAGATGTCGCGATACCCGTTGAGCAGGTCCTCAGGCTTGTCGTAGTAGAACCGCTTGTCGGTGCGGAGATACTCGACGAACGCATGGAAAAGGGCATCGCCCTGGTACTCCGTCTTGTTCGGATAGTCGGTGCGCGCGATCACCGCCATCATCTCCGCATGGATCCTCGCCACCTCCGCGAGGCCGATCTCGTGGATCTTGTCCGCCGAGAGATCGGTCGTCGTGTGGCGGCGGAGCGCAAGGTCGTACGCGGCACGCCCATCCACGCCGTCGGAGCACGCGATGGAGTCGCGGCACTTGGGCAGATATTCGTTCTGGATGAACTCCCCGAAGGCCTTGAACGCGGGCACGATCCCGTCGCCGATCGCCGCGCGGGCACGCGCGGCGTTCGCATCCCCCGCCGGCAGAGCGCGGAAGGGCTTGTAGAACGGGCTCAGCGACGGCGTCTGCTTCACATCGTCGGTCGCGAGCATGAAGCACTGGTCGGCGACGCCGTTCAGAGCGACCTTGGGCGGGACGCGCTTGTCCGCAAGGCCCGCGCGGAGCGTCTGCTTCCACCCCTCCAGATATTGCGGGATCCGCTCCAGACGCGCCGCGTAGTCCGCGTAGTGCTTCGGCCTGGTGAACGGCAGCGAATCGCACATCTGCGGGAGCGAGACCTGCGGTCCGGACTGCGCATCCACCGCGAGCTCTTCCAGGTGGAACCGGGCCGCATCGACGCGCTGCGACAGGTCGTAGATGATCAGATCAAGGTCCAGCCGGTCGACCTCGGACATCCTGCCGACGGGCAGCCTCGCAAGATACTTCAGTCGGTGGGCCGCCTCCCAGTTGGCCTTGAGCACGCCGGCCGGGCTCGGATCGCCGAGCTGGTCGCCGTACCGCTCATCGCCGCGCTGGCTGGCGTCGATCGGGTTGTTCTTGAGGATCCACTCGACGTGCTCGTCGAGGGCCTGCAGCAGTCGCGGATCCCGTCCCTGCCGCCACGCGCCGTGGAGATCCAGCAGCGGCGATTCGACCGCCGGTTTCGGAGCGACCTGCTGGTCGGCGGGCGGAGCTGCTCCCGCGCCCGGAGCCTGCCCGAGCGCAAATCCTGAGGCCAACACAAGAGCGACCATGGCCGCGGCCAAGCGGCCCGGAACGGCCGAGAGCGGTGTGTTCATGCGGAGAGCGTATTCGGACGCCGCGGCGCGAAGCCCGAGCGCTTGCCTTGCCCGCCGAAACCGTTACGATTGGCCAACGGGCGCAACGCCCGGATGTTCAGCTTGTTTTTGGGGATTGGTGTAACGGTAGCACGAGTGACTCTGACTCACTTAGTCTAGGTTCGAATCCTAGATCCCCAACTTCTCCATCGGGCGCGTGCGTGTGTCGAGGCGGCATAAGCCGCCGAGCTTGTCTCGGCTTGCTCGGCTCGCACCCGCCTCCCTTTCGTTTCGCCTCGAGCGTCGATCACTTGTTCATGTCGCCCTCATCCGGAACCGGCGTGGCAACCGGCCGCGGCGCCGCCGAGGGCTCGGCCTGCTTGGGCGCCGGAGCCGCGCCGGGCTTGGCGGGCACGGGCGTCGGGGCCGTCATCGACGAGCCCTCCGGGGCGAACCGCGGCGGCGTCTCGGACGTGGCGGGGCCGGGCACCACCTCGAGCTTGCCGCCCGTCACGCGCATCTCGTCGATCCGCGTCGGCGCGATGATGTTCAGCGACAGGGCCGGGTCCATCCGCGTCTCGCCCACGATGCCGACGATCTTCCCGAGATACGGCAGCAGGTCCATCCCCTCGGTCGGGATGACGTAGCCGATGGTGCGCGTCGAGGAGAAGTCCGCCGACTCCACGCGGTACATCAGCGGCATGCCCCGCTTTCCGTCGTACACCGTGCTGGGCAGCATGCGCCCGACGGTCGCGTAGATGGCCTGCTGCTGCACGTGCTCGACGGCGAGCTTGATCTGCCGCATCTGCTCGTCGATCTCGGATGTGTCGGCGAGCTTGCGCTTCGTGTCGATGATCTCCTGGCGCATCTTGAGGGCCGTCATCCGCTGCTGAAGGCCCGCGCGGATCTTGCCCTCATCCCCGGTCGTCGCCAGCGAATCGATCGAACGATTGAACTCGCTGATGACCGTCGAGACCTCGGTCTCGCTCGTCCCCGGCTGCAGCGCCCGCTCGAACATGTCGCGCAGGACCTTGATGTCGTCGATGCGCTTGGTGATCTCGGGCTTGGCGGGCTGAGTCTGAGCCCGCGCCGGGGCAGGCTGCGGAGTCTCCACGAGCGTCGGCGCGGGAGCGGGCCCGGACTTCACCTCGATCAGCTTCGGGTCGTCGGCGGGCGGCGTCACCGTCGGCGTCGGCGCGACCACCGGCACCGAAGCCTGGGGCGCCGGCTTGGATTCCGTCGTCGTCGAGGCCGCGACGAGCGCGCTGGCCGCGGCGTCCAGGCTGGCCTGAGTCTTCGGCGCGGCCGCCGGCTCGCTCGCGGCGGTGGCGGTCGGCTGGGAAGCCACAACGCCGCTGGCCCTCGAGATCTCGGCCGGGGTCGCCTCGCGAGCCTGCTCGGCCCGGATGAAACCGTGCGCGCCCGACGGGGCCGCGATCAGATAGCCATCAACCGCCCCATCCGCGCCGCGAACCGCCTCCGCCGCGGCAAATGTCGTCCCGGCCGCCACGTCGTTGGTCATCAGCGGCCACCACGGGCGAGCCCCGCCCTCGTTGGCGGCCATCAGCTTCGTGGCCTTGATGAGCTTCACCGACTTGGTCGCGGCATCGAACGACGCCTCATCCGCCCGGACATACGCCTTGGTGCCCGAGGGATACTCGACCCGGAGCCAGCCGCCGCCCTCACCATCGACCCGCACCAACTCCCCAGCCTTCAACGTTCGGACGTTGTAGTAGATGTTCCCGGTGTCGCAGCGCATCGCACCGTCGCTGGACATGACCATCATGTGAGGCTCAACCGCCTTCACATCCGCTGATGCAGCCCCGGCCAGCATCGCCACACACGCCGCGGCCGAGACCGCCGGCAGCAGCCCACGGCCCAGCCCCCCCATCGCACCCCGCATGACTCCGCGAAACCCCACGAGCCCCAGGGACCACGCGCAAACCATTCCATTGGCTCGAAGCATGATTGCTGATCTCCTCTGCGGCATTCCTCGCCGCGAACACCATGGTAACACAACAGGTTGGGTCATGCTGACAAGACCCACCCTTCTTGATGTGGTTTGACCAACCAATTTCGCACAGACGTTCCCATCCGACAACCCCAGTTCAAGGGGCTAGCAAACCGAACAACCCTCCCAGGTTGTGTTCTCATCGCAGCCGAACGGTCCAAGCGAGCGAACGGCTTCGACCGGATTCGCGTGCGCCCTTGGCGCGCGCCTCCAGCCGTGTTCATCGGCAAAGCCTGCGCTTTGCCCGCAGCATTTGCGGGTCGGCCACGGGCGAACCCACTCGGGTTGAATCTCGACGAACCCCAACATCCCGCCCGCGCGGCGTTGGCAGCCGAACGCTCTCACTTTGATTCCATCCTTTCCCACCGTAACCTTTGCCCCCCCATGACGCGAACCGGTCGCCTCCCGAGCCAGCCCACCACGAACACCCTGCCGAATTGGGGGATTGCACGGCGTTGGCTCATAGCCCTGTTGGCCGTCGCGGCTGCCGCCGCCGGGTGCGCCGGCCCGTTCACCGACAAGAACGACCGCGACCTGCGAAGATCGATCCGGCTCAGCACGGAGCGCGAACTGGCGGAGGCTCGTGAACTGCCCGAACTCCAGCGGCTGATCCGCGAGGACCGGGTCTCGCAACTCCGGATTCCCCCCGCCATCCTCGAGCAGCTCGAGCACGACGCCGGACCCAACTCCTACGCCGGCGCGGAGCTCTCGCTCGGCAAGGACCTCTACGGCCGGCCTCAGCACGTCGCCCGGGTCACTCTCGAGCGGGCGGTCGCCAGCAACGTCAAGCGAAACCTGAACATCGAGTTCGCACGCCTCGCCCCGGCGATCAGCCAACAGCAGTATGTCGCGGCCGACGCCGCCTTTGACTGGGTGCTGTTCGCGAATGTCCAATACAACTACACGAACGAGCCGCGGAGCGACAGCGCATCGATCGGCGGCTTCACGGGCGTGACGACCGACCGGCGCGAGGTGACGGACATCACGGCCGGCCTGCGCAAGCCACTGATCGCGGGCGGGACCCTCTCGCTGCAGACGGAGTTCCAGAACGCCGCGGTGAAGACGCCCGGCCTGAGCACGCTCCCCAATCCGGCGCGCGAGGCGAACTTCGTCATCCAGCTCGACCAGCCGCTCCTGCGGGGGTTCGGATCCGATCAGGCCTTGTCGCAGGTGCGGCTCGCGCGCAACGCCGAGCTCGACTCCATCGCGCAGCTCAAGGCCACACTGCTGCAGAACGTCTCGGACACGGAGAAGGCGTACTGGGACCTCGTCAAGGCGCGTTGGGACCTGCTGATCATCCAACGCCTCTTTGCCCGCGGCCAGGATGTGCTCGACACGCTCCGCGCCCGCGCCGCGTTCGACTCGCGTCCGGCCACGATCTCGGACGCGGCCTCCGCGGTGGAGTCGCGTCGGGCGGACGTCATCCGCGCCCAGCGCGTGCTGCGGGACGCCTCGGACAAGCTCAAGGTGCTGATGAACGACCCGGAGTTTCCCATCGGGTCTGAGACGCTCGTGCTCCCCGCCGATGGGCCGATCGACCAGGCGATCGAGTTCAGCGTCGTCGACGCCGTGAACTCGGCGTTCGCTTCCCGCCCGGAGATCCAGCGGGCCCTGCTCTCCCTGGACAACACTTCGATCCGCCAGACCGTCGCCGACAGCGGGCGCCTCCCGAAGCTCGACTTCCGGGCCCTCACACGGTTCAGCGGCCTTGGCAACCACGTCGGCACGCCGTACAGCCAGCTCGGCGAGGCGGACTTCATCGACTACCAGGTCGGCCTGATGTTCGAGCAGCCCATCGGCAACCGGGCCGCCGAGAGCCTGTATCGCCAGCGCCGACTCGAGCGCATGCAGGCCGTCATCGCCTACGCGAACACCATCCAGGGAATCGTGAGCGAGGTGAAGACGCAGCTGCGCGACGTGCAGACGAACTTCACGCTCATCGAGTACACCAAGGCCAATCGCATCGCCGCGGCGGAGAACCTGCGAGCCCTCAACGTGGACCTCGAGACGGTGGAGAAGCTCGATCCGCAGAACCTGAATCTGAAGCTGCAGCGCCAGCAGGGCCTCGCGGCGGCCGAGCAGCAGGAGATCTCCTCGCTGGTGGACTACAACAAGTCCATCGCCGGGCTGTACTCGGCCACCGGCACGGCGCTGGAGCGGAACCGAATCCAGTTCTCCGTCCCCGGGGCGAAGCCCAGCCGGGAGACATCGGATCTGTTCCCGGACTTCCCCCTCGAGCCGGAGCGGCCGACGGCGGAAGAGATCAAGGCCAAGTAGCGGCGCGGGGCGCGGAGACCGGCACGCGCTTGCCCAGCGACCTCGCCGGCCGCATGATTCGGCTTGTCCACGACCATCCCCGACATCTCCGCGGCGATCGATCGGCTGCGTGCCGGGGGCGTGGTCGCGTTTCCCACCGAGACGGTGTACGGCCTCGGGGCCAATGCGCTGAGCGAGGCGGCTGTTCGGCGCGTGTACGCGCTCAAGGGTCGTCCATCCAACAACCCGCTGATCGTGCACGTGAGCGGGCCGGAGATGGCCGCGAAACTCGTGCGCGAGTGGACGCCGGATGCCGATGCGCTCGCACGCATGTACTGGCCGGGGCCGCTGACGCTCGTGCTGCCGCGTGCGGGCGGCGAGGCCGGGAAGCTGCGCGTGCCCGACGTCGTGACCGCTGGGAGCGGGACGATCGCGGTGCGCTGCCCGGACCATCCCGTGGCGCTCGCGCTGCTCTTCGGGCTCGGCCTGCCGCTGGTGGGGCCGAGCGCCAACCCGAGCGGGAGCGTCTCGCCGACGACCGCCTCGCACGTGCGCGAGGCATTCTCGCCGGAGGATGTCCTCGTCCTCGAGGGCGGGCCGTGCCGGACGGGGATCGAGTCCACGGTCGTCGATCTGTCCTCGCCCCGCGCGAGGATCCTGCGACCGGGCCTGATCGGCGCGGGCGAGATCGCGGCCGTCATGGGGAGGCCCGTCGAGGAGCGCGGCGCGGTGGTCGGTCCGGACGGGCCCATGCCGTCGCCGGGGATGCTCGCGAGGCACTACGCGCCGCGCACCCCGGCCCGGCTCTTCGAGGCCCACGAGCTGACCGACCTGCTCCGCCGCGTCCACGGCCGCGCCATCGTGATTGCGCTTGAGAGACTGGCCGTCGCATCTCCGCACGAGCTCGTGCTCATGCCCGACGATGCGCAGGACTACGCCCACTTGTTGTACGCGACGCTGCGCGAGGCGGATGCGCGCGGCGCGGCGGTCATCCTGATCCAGCGACCGCCGCACTCGTTGGGCGTGTGGGGCGCGGTGCTCGATCGGCTGGTGCGGGCGACCGCTACATGACGCTCGGCAGGCCGAGTGCGCGGCGGAGGGCGCTGATCTGCCCCTGGTGCCATCCCTCGTGCCAGACGCACTTGTAGAGCGCATCGAGGCGGTTCTTGGCGAAGCCGCCGGAATCGACCGCGGGGGGCTTCAGGCCGTCGGCGTCGCTCATGGCCCGGGCCGCGCGAAGGACCCGCTGGTACTGCTCATCGTGGATGCGGCGCACCTCGGCCTGCGCGGGGTACATGGAAGCATCGGAGGTCGGCTTGGAGCCGTAGCCGAAGAGCTTGTCGTACATCTCGCCGAGGGTCGCGGGGCGGCCGTCGAGCATGCTGCCGAACCACGCGTAGGCGGTCGCAAGGTGGCCGATCTGCCACATCAGGTGGTTGTCGCTCGACGAGGGCTGCGAGAGCAGGTGGGACTCATCGAAGCCCGCGCAGAGCTTGCCGGTCATCGTGTGGGTCCACTCGAGCAGCTCGATCGCGCGGGCGATCTCGGCGGCGCCGTTTCCCGGGCGGGCGGCGCCGCTCTTCTTGGCGGTCTTGCGGACGCTGGACTTCCGGATGACCTTCTTGCCGGGGGTTCGTTTGGACTTCTTCTTTGCCATGGTGGCGGAGTCTCGGGAGGGGGCGGCTGGGCCGGATCATAACCCCGCCGCGGATGCCGCAGCCCGGATGGGAAATGGCCGGTCCGGATGCCCCCGGGCAGATCAGGGGACGCAACCTCTTCGCCCCCCTATGTTTATCCCCCCACCATCGACCCCCTCC
>DASZWV010000149.1:0-5652 GCA_035546115.1 Phycisphaerales bacterium | reverse complement strand
CTCGCGCTTGCCCATGAGGAACTCGAGGAAGAGCGGGGACTGGTTGAACTTCCAGGTGGTCTTGCGGTTGGAGAGGAGCATCTTGAAGAACGAGCGGGTCTTCTCGCGCTCCTGCATGAAGCTCTTCTGGTCGGGGGCCTTGGGATAGGCGTATCCGGGGCTGACCATCATGCCCTCGACGCCGAGGCCCATCATCTCGTCGAAGAAGGCCCGCACGGAGTTTGGGTCGGCGCCGTCGAAAAGCGTGGTGTTCGTGGTGACGCGGAAGCCCATCTTCACGGCGAGCTTGATGCCCTCGAGAGCGGTCTTGTACGTGCCCTCGCGGCAGACGGCGAAGTCGTGGTGCTCTTCCTGACCGTCCATGTGGACGCTGAAGGAGAGATACTTGCTGGGTTGGAGGAGCCCCCCTTCGAGTTTCTGCTTGAGGAGCAGGGCGTTGGTGCAGCAGTAGACGTACTTCTTGCGAGCGACCAGGCCCTCGATGATCTCTTTGATCTGGGGGTGGAGCAGGGGCTCGCCGCCGGGGATCGCCACGACCGGAGCGCCGCATTCCTCGGCGGCCTTCCAGCACTGCTCCGGGGTGAGTTGGCGCTTCAGGATGTGGGGGGGGTACTGGATCTTGCCGCACCCGGCGCAGGCGAGGTTGCAGCGGAACAGCGGCTCGAGCTGGAGCACGAGGGGATAGCGCTTGATTCCACGCAGCTTGCGCGAAAGCACGTATGTCGCAACCGTCCACATCTGGCTCACGGGAACCGGCATGCCGCTCGCATCCTTTGCTGGCGATGGGCATGACCCGCCCACGCGATGGAATCTGTGCATCAAACGGCAACACTCCCGACCACGGCTGGGATGCCGATCGGCCGGGTTCGTTCCGAATGGTCGAAATGCTAGCGTTCACCAACGCTCGATCCACCCCGCTTGGGGATGGGAAGACTGGCCAAACTTGGTCAACCGTACCAATCGAAAGGCTCCTGCCCCATCCGGTTCGGGAAGACCCCCAAACACGGTGCGGCTCGGAATCGTAAACTGTCCCGCCGCGGGTCACCCGATCATCCCGCCAACACTTCGCACATCTCTCACCCAGATCGCCAGACTTTCCCGGACCCGCGATTGAGCACCTACACCGACGAACAGCTCGTGCAGCGGTACCGATCTGGCCACGCGGCGGCCTTTGAGGAACTGGTGCGCCGGCACCACGACGACCTGATTCGGTTCCTTATCAGACTGTCGGGAAACCGGGCGACGGCGGAGGATGCGTTCCAGGAAACGTTTCTCCAGGTTCACCTGTCGCTCGACACGTTCGACGCCAGCCGCAGGTTCAAACCCTGGCTTTTCACGATCGCGGCGAACAAGGCCCGGGATGCGCTACGTAGGAGTGCGCGTCGCAAGACCCTCGATCTCTCGGCGCCGATTGCCGGGGGCGGGGGTAACGGCGCCGATTCCGGCGCCAGAACCTACGTGGACCTGATGGAGGTGGACGTACCGCAGCCGGATCAGGCGCTCAAGGACAGTGAGAGAAGCGCGCTCGTCCAGCGGGCGGTGGATGAGCTTCCATGGAGCCTCCGAGAGATTCTTCTCCTCGCGTACTTCCAGAGGCTCAGCTACAACCAGATCGCCGACGCTTTGGAGATTCCTCTCGGCACCGTCAAGTCTCGTTTGCACTCCGCGGTCGCCGCGTTCGCCAAGAAGTTTCAATCGCTGAATCCCGCCCAGTCGCCTCCCCCATCCTCACGCTCAAACAGTTCCGAAGCATGAGCACCCCGACCCCCTCCGAACGCGATGTTTCTCTCTCGCACGAGCTTTGCGAGCAGGACGCCCGAGCCCTCGAGGCGCTGTGCGAGGCCGGGTTCGATTGTGCACGCGTCGCGCCCGCGCATCGGGCGAGGGCCGAGAAGTGCGCGGCGTTGCTCGGGCTGCTTTCGTGCGGGCCGAAGCCGGAATGCGATCCGTCGCTCGTGGATGTCACCCTGGTGCGTGTGGACTGGGTGCGGCGCGCTGCCGAGGCCCAGGCGATGGCCCCGCTCGAGGAGGATGCGCTGGAGGCGCTGGTCGTTGCGGGCTTTGATCCGGCACGCTGCCCGTCGGGCCTGCGCGAGCGGGCCCAGCGGCACGCGGATGTGCTCGCCGCGCTGGATGTTCCGGTGGATGGGTCGCGACGCGATGCGCTCGTGTCGGCGACGCTGACGCGGGTCCAGTCGGAGATCGATCGGGGCGAGCGCCGCATGGCGATCGACGCCCGGCCGGCTCGCGCCCAGGGAGGGTTCCGATGGAACGATCTGGTCTCGGTGGCCGCGTTGCTGATGCTCGCCTCCGCCGTGATCATGCCGATGGTGGGGGCGGTGCGGGAGAAGTCGCGGCAGACGGCGTGCCAGGCGGGGTTGATGTCGGCCGCGAACGCGTTCGGGCTGTACGCCAACAACAACCGTGATGCGCTTCCGATGGCCTCGGATTCCCGGCCGGGCGCATCGTGGATCGCGGTGGGGCAGAACCCGGCGCACTCGAACTCGGCGAATCTGTTCACGCTGGTGCGGATGAACTACGTGCAGCCCGCCGATCTGGCGTGCCCCGGCAACGCGCACGCGTGCCGGCAGATGAGCTCGCGCGATGCGATGGATTGGTCCTGCCCGGACGAGGTTTCGTACAGCTATCAAACGATGTTTGCCCGCGAGCGGCCCACGTGGCTCAACGCGAGCGGCGAGCCCACGGTGGTGCTCGCGGATCGATCCCCGGTCATGGTCCGCGTGATCCGGCAACTGCGCAAGGGGCACGCCGACCCGGACGACGTGATCAACCCGACGGCCAACTCCGACAACCACGCCGGTCGGGGCGAGTGTGTGCTCATGAACGCGGGCAACGTGCAGTGGTTGAAGTCTCCGGTGCGAGCCGGCGGTGACAACATCTGGCTGCCGCGCTCGTTCGAGGATTTCCTTGCCCGCATGCAGGATCCGCTGAGGGCACAGCCGCTGAAGGGAACGGAGACTCCGGCGGATCGTTCGGATGTCTTCCTATCTCCCTGAGCAGGGGCCACGGTGGCCGCCGACGGATCGGCGAAGGGCGGTTGGTGTTCATTTGGTGATTTGTGGTTCGGGCGGCTTGGCCATTTCCGCTTGGCGGCCTACCCTCTCGACCCGGCTCCGGGCACCACCTGCGCCCGTCCGGCCTTCGCGAATCTGGTCTTTGACCGCGAAGGGTTCCGCACCCAAGCAGGCGAGGTGATCTCGCGATGTCCAAGAACAAGAGCCACAAGTCCAGCCTGAAGCGCATCCGGCTGACGGCGACCGGCATGGTCCGCCACAACCGGGCGTTCGGCAAGCACTTGCGATCGAGCAAGAGCTCCAAGCGCCTGCGCAGGCTTCGCACCGACAAGCTGATGTCCAACCCCGAGGCGAAGCGCCTCGAGAAGCTGCTGTACCGCCGTCTTCGTGGGCGAGATCAGGCCCGAGCGGCCCTGAAGCGGAGCCCCACCCCGGCGCAGCGCAAGCAGGCGCAGTCCGAGGCCCGGGCCGCGCGAGCCAAGGCCGGCCTGAAGTACGGCGTGAAGAGCGCGAAGTAGCACGCGGCGCCGGCCTTTCCGGCGTTGAGCGGCTTCGTTGATTTCGGCTTTGCTGCATTGATACCCACCCAGTCCGCCGGGCCAAGCGAAGGGCGACGAGCCTTTCTCCCCGATTCGGACGCAACGACGGAGTTCGATCCATGCCTCGAGTTCGCAAAGGCGCTGCCCGCACCCAGGCCCGCAAGCGCATCCTTCGGAAGGCCCGCGGTTATTACGGCTCGGGCCACAAGAGCAAGTACAAGGCCGAGTACGCCCTGATCCGCGCGGGCGTGTACCAGTTCCGCGATCGCCGCCGACTGAAGCGGAACATGCGCCGCCTGTGGATCACGCGTCTGACCGCGGCCTGCCGCATGCGGGGGGCCCGCTACAGCCAGTTCATCAGCGGGCTGAAGCAGGTCGGCGTCCTGCTCAACCGCAAGATGCTCAGCGAGCTGGCGATCAGCGATCCGAAGACCTTCGACCAGATCTGCGAGCAGGCGATCAAGGCGAGCAGGGCCGTGCCGGCGAAGAAGGCGGCCTGAGCGAGCCCGCGAGCGGGTGGCCTCCTTCTCGACACGACAACAATCGAGTTCTCATGCAAGCCTGACCGAGATCGGTTAGGCTTGCTTGCTTTTCTTGACCCCGCGAGGATCTCGCATGTCCGGCTGGTGGATGTACGACCTGTGGCAGACCGATCCGCTCGCGCTGTTCAGCGCGGTGTTCTGGGTCGTGTTCTCGATCTGCCTGCACGAGCTGGGGCACGGCTTCGTCGCGATCCGGTGCGGGGACGACACGCCGCGGCACACCGGGCACATGACCTGGAACCCGTTCGTGCACATCCCGCCGATGGCGTGGATTCTCTTCGCGATCGTCGGGATCACGTGGGGCCTGATGCCGGTCAATCCGTCGCGGTTTCGGCGCTGGATCGATGAGGCGTGGGTCTCTTTCGCGGGTCCGGCGGTCAACCTGATTCTTGTGGCCCTGTGCATCGTCCTCGATGCGGCGTGGCTGAATGTCGCCGGGCGAGCGGTGTCCGACCAGACGTTCCAGAACATCCACGTGTTCTTCCACCTCGGGGCCCGGCTGAACGTCGTGCTGTTCGTGTTCAATCTGCTGCCCGTGCCGCCGCTGGATGGGTCGAACATCCTGGGCACGTTCATCCCCGAGTTCCGCAGGCTCGCGCGGAATCCCAACGCGATGGTGGCGGGGCTGGTCATCCTGATGATCGCGTCGAGGATGGGGGGCGGCTCGATGCTGTTCACCTGCGCGGAGCGGGTTTCATCCGGCGGGGTCTCGTCCCTTGTGCGGTTGTTCCACGCAATCGCTCGATGAGCCGAGCGCCGCGGATCGTCTCGCTATCCTGTTCTTGTGAAGTACGCGATCATCATCGCCGACGGCGCGGCCGATTTTCCGCTCAAGGAGCTGGGGGGAAGGACGCCGTTCGAGGCAGCGGACACGCCACATCTCGATGCGCTGGCGAGAGTCGGCCGGGTCGGACGGGCGGTCACGACACCCCCGGGTTTCGGCGCGGGGTCCGACGTGTGCTCGATGTGCCTGCTGGGATACGACCCTCGCAAGTACCACACCGGGCGTGCGCCGCTCGAGGCCGCGGCGCTTGGACTTGATCTTGCCCCGAAGGACTGGATCGTCCGGTTGAATCTCGTCACGGTCGGCGAGGATGGGACGCCGGAGGGTGGGCTGATGCTTGATCACTCGGCCGGGGCGATCTCGAATGCCGAGGCCCGGGAGCTGGTCGGGGGCCTGTTCGAGCATTGGAAGCTCCACGAGCCGGGCATCACCCGGGATCTCGCGCTCACGCCGGGGGTGAGCTACCGGAACATTCTCGTCGACTCGTCGGCGACCAGAGGCGTCACCCGCGACTATGGGGCCGTGGAAGCTGTTCCGCCGCACGAGATCCCGCGCCGGCCGTGGATCGAGCATCTTCCGGCCGCGCCGAAGAACGCGAGCGCCGACGCTGTCGAGGCGGCGCGGATCCTGTGCCGACTGATCGAACTCTCGCGCGTGTATCTTCCGACGCATCCGGTGAACCTGGCCCGGCGCGCGGCGGGGAAGCGTCCGGCGAACATGGCGTGGATCTGGGGACAGGGTCGGCGTCCAAG
>DASZWV010000148.1:0-7053 GCA_035546115.1 Phycisphaerales bacterium | reverse complement strand
GGATGTCACATTCCCCCGTCCAGCGCCCCGGGCGGTTTCACGGGGTCTTTTCAGACTTCGGCGCCGGCTCGGGCGGGATCCGGATCGTCACGCCGATCGGCGGTCGGTTCGGGTGGGGCACGGTGTCGGTGTTCGCATTGGCGATGAGCTTCCAGAGCGCCCCCTTGCCGTAGAACTTCCTGGCCACATCCCAGAGCGTGTCGCCCGACTTGAGCGTGTAAGTGCGCATCGGGGCCGTGGGCTCGAGGGTGGGCGCGGTGGGCGGCGCGGGCGGCGTGACCACCGTCGCGGGCTCGCCCGGGGCCTGCACGACCTGCACGAGCCTGCCCTCGATGTTGTCGGGATCCAGTGGGATGCGCAGCACCGTGATGCCCGGCTTGAGCTTGGTCGGGTCGGCGAACTTGTTGGCGCGGGCGATCGCCTCGCCCTTGCCCGCATCGCCGAAGACCTCCGGCCGCTCGGCGATCTTCTCGAAGCTCGTGTCGCCCGGCTGCACCACGTAGTCGCGGAAGCGCGGGGCGAGGACCCTCATCACCGTCCGCGGGCCCGCGGCCTCGGGGCCCGGCGCGGCGTCGCTCGCAGGACTCACCGAAGGGGAGGACGCCGGCGGCGTCGGAGGCGCAACTTCCTCGGAGGCGCCGGTCGGGAGCGCGCCTGGCCGGTCATCCACGACGACCCGCGGCCCCATCGGCGTCCACAGCCAGTATGTGATGATCCAGACGCCGACCAGCACGCAGGAGAATCCGATGATGCGCGTCGCGTTGTCCGCCATCGCCCGCTCCTTGGGTTGGCAGGCCCGGCCCTCCGGGCCGGGCGCGGCTCATCAGACCGCCGGCTTGGGGGCGCCCGTCGCCGAGCGGTCGCCGTTGTACGAGGCCGACGTACGGCCGGCCGAGCCCGAGGTCGTCGTCGAGCCCGACGGCCCGGCGCCGGTCGGCTCGCTCGCGCGAGACCAGACCAGCGGCGTGGACACGATCGACGTGTAGGTTCCCAGCAGCACGCCGAGGTTGAACGTGTACGCGAAGCCGCGCACCGCCTCGCCGCCGAAGAGGTACAGCGCGATCGTGGTGATCATGTGGGCGCCGGCGGTGATGACGGTTCGGCTGAGCGTCTGGTTGATCGAGTCGTTGATCACCTTCGCGCTCGCGTAGGGAAGCTTGCCCTTGTTCTCGCGGATTCGGTCGAGGATGATGATCTTGTCGTTCAGGGAGTAGCCGACGATCGTCAGGATGGCCGCGATCTGCGAGAGCTCGAGATCGAACGGGAGCAGACCGAGCTTGGCCGCGTAGGTCTGGGTGACAGGCCAGTTGTACAGGACCTGCGCCAGCCCCAGCAGCCCGACGATGCCGATCACGTCGGCGAAGAGCGGCACGGTGGCGGCGACGGCCCAGCGGACGGTGCCGAACCGCGCGAACACGTACACCGTCAGCAGCAGCAGGCTGAGGATCGTGCACACGATGCCCTGGGTCGCGAAGGTGCGGGCGATCGCGGGGCTGAAGGACTGCACGCCCGCGAGCGTCTCGGGCTCGGTGAGCGCCGCCGAGACCAGCGACCACTCCTTGTCGCGAAGCTCCGACTCCCACAGGCGGCGGTCCTCGAAGCGGATGTCCGGATCCTTCACGAGGATGACCGCCCGCTTGACCGCGGCGTCGGTGCCCTCGAGCACGCGGACCTCGGTCGTACGCCCGGCGGTGTCGATGAACTGGTGCTTCTGGCGCGTCTCCGCGAGGCGCGTCTCGATCTCGCTCTTGGAGACCGGCGGCTGGATGTTGTCCAGCAGGATGGCCAGGCCGCCCTCGAACTGCGGCGCCTGTCCGCCCTCGCCCGGGTGCTCAACGGCCGCGCCCACGCTCGGCGTGGTCATGGGGAACGCCGGGGCCCGGTCGGCGGGCGCATCGGAGCCGGTGAACGTGAGCGCCTGACGGACGTCGAGCTTGTCGCGGAAGGCCCCGACGACGGCCGACTGGATCGCCTTCTCGTCGGTCACCTTCGACTTGATGGTGAACGTGTCGGAGGTGATGTTGTCCTTGGGGTTCGGGTTGACGGCGATGATCTGCGCGCTCTCGAGGTCGCGCAGCGGGTCGCCGGGCTTGGCGGCGGCGGCGATCTCCTTGACCTTCTTCTCGACCTCCGGCCGGGTCATGGTCGTGTTGTGCTTGAGCGTGAGCGTGACGGCCGTGCCGGAGCGGAACTCCATGCCCAGCAGGTCCTCGCCGCGGCTGAAGGCGATCCAGCCGCTCGCGATGAGGAACACCACCAGGGCGCCCATCATCGTCCAGCGGTGACGCATCCAGTCCACGTGCGGGCTCATGAGCTTCTGCACGAAGGGGAACTTGATGGGCAGCTGCGAGGTGTGCCGCCAGCCGTTCTCCAGGAAGAGGGTGAACATCCATCGCGTGAAGAACAGCGTGGAGAACAGCGTCGTGACCACGCCGATGCCGAGCGTGATCGCGAAGCCGCGGATCTCCTCGGTGCCGAAGAAGCCCAGCACGACGCAGATGATCAGGTTCGAGACGTTGCCGTCGACGATCGGCGAGAGGGCCCGCGAGAAGCCGAGCCGGACCGAGGTCTTCAGGTCGTGCCCGAGGTGCAGTTCCTCGCGGACGCGCTCGTAGATCAGCACGTTGGCGTCCACGGCCTGGCCGAAGGTGAGCAAGATGCCCGCGATCGCCGGGATCGAGAAGGCCGACTCGTTGAGGGCCATCATCGCGATCACGAGCAGGCAGTTGTACACCAGCGCGATGACCGCGAGCACGCCGCTCATGAAGTAGTAGACGATCATGAAGATCGCGACGAGCGCGAAGGCCGCGATGCCCGTGTCGAAGCTCCGCTTCAGGTTGTCGGCGCCCAGCGTGGGGCCGACGATCGACGAGCTGATGGGCTCGGGCGAGAGCTTGGCCTTGAGCGAGCCCGCGCTGAGCACGCGGGTGATGTAGTCCAGCTCGCTCTGCGAGAACGAGCCGGTGATCTGGCCGCGCGAGGTGATCTTGCTCTGGAGCGTCGGCGCCGTGTACACCTCGTCGTCCAGCAGCACCGCCATCGGCTTGCCCTGGTTGGCCTCGGTCAGCTTGCCGAGCTTGTCGGCGCCGAGGACGTCCATCTCGAAATCGATGGCCGGTCGGCCGAGCTGGTCGCTGCCCTGGTACGACTTGGAGAGCTGCCACGCACCGTCCTCCGGCGAGTGCGTGAGCCGAAGCCCTCGCTTGTCCCAGCAGAGGATGTAGTACGCGCCCTTGTACTCGTCGGCGACCAGGCCGCGGCGGGCGAAATAGGCGCTCGGAGACTTCTTGAGGGCCTCGAGGTCCTCCGCGTTGTTGAGCCACGCCTCGACCTTGTTCACCCGATAGAACTTCGCATCGTCCGACTTCACGCTCGCCGGGCCGCCGGCGCGGAGCTGCGCGCGGAGTTCGTCGGTGCCCGCGAGGTCGTTGGTGACGGCGATACGGAAATCCAGCACGCCGGCGCCCTTGAGGATCCGCACGACGTCCTGCGGATCGTCCAGGCCGCTCCGCTCGCTCTCGTAGGCCGCCCACTTCTTCTTGGCGTCCTCGATGAGGGACTTCTGCGAGGGGAACTGCGCCTCGAGCGCCTCGAGCGCGGCCTCGCGCTGGCTGGGGAACGTGACCGTCTTCTTGTCCTTGTCGGGCAGCTTGAGCGGCTTGTCCGAGAGCGCGAACACGCGCCGCAGGTCCGCGCCCGTCAGGCCCGCGCTGATCGCCGCCTTGGACGAGTCGTCGTACGCCGCGGCCGCGGTCGCGGCCTTGGTGCGCAGCTCGAGGACCTTCGCCTCGGCGGCCTTGACGACCGGATCGTCGGCCTTGCCGCCCGCGGCGTCCTTGGCGACCTTGAGCGCGGCAACGGCCGACTCGTAGTCGTGGCGGGCCTTGGTGAGGTCCTCGAAGTCCACGGCCGCGCGAGCGATCTTGTCGACCCGCTCCGGGTCGCTCCCGGCGTACCGCTTGATCTCCTCGGTCCGGCCCGGCTCGGGCATGAGGGCGATGCGTTCGAGCACATCCTGGGTGAGCGCGGAGGTCGCGGCCTTGTCCAGGGCCTGCTCGAACTCGGTCTTGAGCTTGTTCACCTTGACGCTGGGAAGCGGCATGGTGATCTCGAGCCGGTCGGCGCCGAGCGGCACCACGGAGATCTCGAGCACGCCCGACGGGTCGAGGCGCTCCTTGACGACCGCCGTCACCTTCGCCAGCGTGTCCGGCGGGTCCGTCGGCTTGATGTCCACGTTGTAGACGAGGCTGATGCCGCCCGCGAGATCCTTGCCGAGGCGGAGTTTCTTGTCGGGCGGATAGATGGCCCAGATCGAGATCAGAAAGACCGCGAGCAGGATCAAGCCGTTGCGGACGATCGTGGACATTGGTGCGTTGGCCTCGAAAGCGTGCGGCGATGATCGTGCCGCCGGGATGGGTGCGGTTGGCAGGGGCGGGACGCGATCAACGCGCCGGCATGGGGCTGTCGGACTTGGCTTTGACCTCGACCGTTGGCGAGTCCGCGTCGAGATACGTCGCCGGCTTGCTCGCCGACTCGAGCACGGACTGGATCGACGTCTTCGTGAAGCGCGCCTTGACGTTCGAGTTCTCGTCGATCCTCAGCACGACCTCCTGGTCGCGCACCTGGTCCACGGTGCCGATCTGCCCCCCGATGGTGAGCACGCGGTCCCCCTTGGCCAGGCCGGAGAGCATGTCCTCCTTGCGCTTCTTCTCCTTCTTGCCCGCGAAGATCTGCGGGATGATCATCACCGCCAGGAAGGCGATCAGCAGGAACGGCATGATGCCGAATCCGCCCAGCCCGCCCGGGCTGGTGTTTGTCTGCGTGGCGGGCTGGCTTGTGCCGGGCGCGGCCGACGCCGCGGTCCCCGTCGTTGCTCCGGTCGAGGGGGCGGCGTCCGACGGCTTCGCGCCCGTCTGTGCGAGCGTGAACATCCAGAACTCAGAGGAGGGATTCGTCATTCGGTGGGCGTACCTTGCTGGCTGAGAACCAGCTCAAGAAAAACGTGGCTTGTGCGGGCGGTCAATGTCGGTTGAACCGGCCCGTGGGATCAATCGGTCACGCGCCCGACACCGGCCGCGCCGCCGGCCACCGAGTCAGAAACCCATTCCAGTCTTCGGACCGGATGGTCTGCCGGAGGTCGGCCATGAACCGCTGGAAGTACCGGAGGTTGTGCAGGCTGACCAGGATCGGCCCGAGCATCTCCTCAGCGAAGAACAGATGGCGAATATAGGCGCGGCTGAAGGGAGAATCACCCCTGGATGCCCAGGGAAACTCCGGGCTCGGGGCGCACGACGGGCAATCACACCCCGGTTCGATCGGGAGCGGATCGTCCGAGTACTTCGCGTTGCGCAGGCGGATCTGGCCGTTTGGGGTAAATGCGTTCGCGTTCCGCCCGTTTCGGGTGGGAAGCACGCAATCGAACATATCCACCCCGGCCCGGACCGCTGCCAGCAGATCTCGCTCGTAACCGACACCCATCAGGTATCGCGGCTTGGCGTCGGGCAGGAGCGGCGCGGTGTGCTCGACGACGCGGGCGATGTCGGCCGAGCCCTCCCCCACCGCCACGCCGCCGATCGCATAGCCGGGAAGATCGATGCCGGCGACACGCTCGGCAGACCACGAGCGGGCGACGAGGTCGGTGCCGCCCTGCACGATGCCGAAGAGCGATCGCTTCTCGTGGCCGCCGAGACGCGCGTGCTCGGCGGCGCAGCGCTTGAGCCAGCGGACGGTGCGCTCGTTGGCGATTCTGATTCGATCGACAGAGCCCCGAGCGCGCGCTCGAGGTTCGGCGCGGCCAGGGGCGGGAGCGCTCCCTTCAACTTCCCATTCCTGCTCCCCAAGCGTGCGCCGGGGGTGCTCTTCGATCACCGAGGGCGGGCAGTCGTCGAAGGCCATGATGATGTCGGCGCCGAGCTTGTTCTGGATCTGCATCGCCGACTCGGGCGTGATGGTGACGAGCGAGCCGTCGACGATGGACTTGAACGTCACACCGTCGTCGTCGATCTTGTTCGTGTGGGCCAGCGAGAAGGCCTGGTAGCCGCCGGAGTCGGTGAGCATCGGGCCGTTCCAGCCCGTGAACTTCTGCAGGCCGCCGAGACGCTCGATCAGATCGGGGCCGGGGCGCAGCAGCAGGTGGTAGGTGTTGCCGAGGATGATCTGCGCGCCGATCTGGGCCACCATTCCCGGGAGCAGCCCCTTGACCGAGCCGCGCGTGCCGACCGGCATGAACGCCGGGGTATCGAACACGCCGTGCGGCGTGGCGACTCGCCCGAGGCGCGCCCTGGTCGTCGTTGAACGATGCAGAATGTCGAAGCGGAGGGGCATGGGAAGGGGAAGAAGGCGGAGCTCCGCACGGACACCGGCCCAGGCGGAAAGAGACTTTACGCCCGTACGCCCCTACGCCTTCGCCCTTCTAATCCCGAAACTGCTCGCGCGCGGCGATGGTCTCCTGCCGGAGCGCCTCTCGCTCCGCGGGCGTCAGGCTCTCCAGCCCATCGGAACGCACCTTCGCGAGGATGTGATCGATCAGCGTGGGGCTCGGCATCGAGGGCGAACGCCTGGGCTTGCGCGAATCGCCGAGCAGGTCGAAGAAATCCCGCAGCCAGTGCGCACGCCGAACCAGGATCGCCCCCGCGATCGCCCCGCCGACGTGGGCCGCATCGCCGCCCGCGTTCTGCCCGCCGCGGAGCAGGTTGATCAGCGCGATGGCGAGGAAGATGTACACCGCCGTGCGAAGCCGCATGGGGATGAAGAACATGACCTCGACCAATGCTCTCGGTGCGATGTACGCGGCGCCCATCAGCACGCCAAACACGCCCGCGGATGCCCCGATGAGCGGCATGTACGGATCGTCAAAGAGCAGCGCAGGGATTTCGCCGCGCCACGCCGGCGCGACGCTCAGCACGGCCCAGCCGAGAAGGTTCAGGATGAGGTACCCCACGGCGCCGAAGAACCCGCACGCCAGATAGAACGCGAGGTATCGCTTCCGCCCGAGATACTCCTCGACCAGCCCGCCGACAAACCACAGGCCGAGCATGTTGAACACGATGTGCG
>DASZWV010000147.1:0-4013 GCA_035546115.1 Phycisphaerales bacterium | reverse complement strand
CAACCGAGGCGCTTCAGGCGATCCCGGTCAACGGTTCGGAGTCGATCGTCCTGCTCGACGAGGAGGTTGTGCGAGTCCTCCTCGCTCAAACCCGGCCGACCGACACGCGCATCGACGACGTGATCCTGCGCTCGTCCCTCTAGATGTGCGATCCTCGGAATGCCCCCGACCCTGCTCTGGCGGGGTCTTTCTCGTGGAGGGCGGCAGCGGACAGTCGTGGTCCGAGCCGTCCCACGTAAAGCGGGAGGCCAGCGTACCAGATCCCCGCCGGGGCTCCAAGCACTTTTTCATGCCGTGCAATGACCGCTACGGCTTTACCCAGCAACATAACGGTCGATGCGGCAAGGGCTGTCCGGCGGATCGCGGAGTGATCATGGACTCTTCCATCTTCAAAGACCATCTGAGATTGAAGCTGGTAAACACGCCCACGCTCCCACCCATTCAGGTATCTGAGTTTGGTCACTCTGCATGAAGTGAAACCCCTGAGATGCCGACTCTACCGCTTGTGACGACCCGTGGGGTTGTTCCGATCTCTCTCGCCGTGGTGATGCGGCGAGGCACAAGCGGGGTAGCAGATGAGCACGGCCGGAGCGAACAAGTGCGGTGAAGGGATGCCCGCCGTGGGCACGCTGCTCTCTCGGCTGGCCGGCGGCTACTCGATGCTCACCGGGAGCCTGGTGCTCGCGGGATGGCTCACGAACGTGCAGAGCCTCAAGAGCGTCGCCCCCTCGTTCCCGACCATGAACCCGACGACCGCCACCGCGCTGCTCCTGGCGGGGCTGGTGCTCATGGCGCGAGACGAGCGCCGGGCTGGCTGGCGAACCGCGGTTTGCCGCATGGCGGCGCTGGCCGTGTTTGTCATGGGGCTCGCGAAGCTGGCAGATCTTCTCACCGGATCAGCCCTCCATGCGGATCGGATCATCCTTGCCCCGCTGCTGAGGCGCGAAGCGCCGGACCTCAACGGGATGGCCCCGAACACCGCCCTCGCCCTCGCGCTTCTCGGGACCGGCCTGTTCTTGCTCGAGACGAGAGTCCGTTCCCGCCGCTGGCTTCCCGGGACGCTGGCGATCGCCGCCGGGCTCATGGGCGCGCTCTCGCTGGTCCCCTTCCTCTTCGGCATCGACGCATCTCTCGGCATCGCCTCACTCACGGCCATGGCGCTGCACACCGCCGTGGCCATCATGTCGCTCTCCGCCGGGCTTCTCATCTGCCAGCCGGACCACGGTGTGGTGCGGCTGCTGCGCAGCCCCCACAACGGCGGCCGGATGGCACGAGTGCTGGTTCCCACCGTGGGGCTTGTTGTGGTGGGACTTGGGTGGCTGCGCATCCAGGGGTATCGGTCCGGGCTCTATTCCGACGAGTTCGGCACGGTGCTGATGACCGGCTCGATGGTCGGTGTGCTCTGGGCAATCATCTGGTACGTCGCGGCGACGCTGGACCGGGTCGATGCCAATCGCGCTCGGTCGGTGCTCGACCTCGACAGGGCGCGGGCCGTTCTGCACGACAAGAGCGAGCTGCTCCAGGCGATCCTGAACAGCGTGGGCGACGGGATCGTGGTGATCGATTCCTCCGGCGACACCCTCCACCAGAACGCCGCGGCGAGCCGGCTCCTCGCCTCGTCCGCCCCCGGAAAAGCGTCCATCCAGTGGACCGGGTCGCCGTCGCTGCGGATGCCGGACCGGACGACCCCGATTTCCTTCGAAAAGCTGGCGCTCGTACGAGCGCAGCGCGGCGAGTCGGTGCACGATCAGGAGCAGTATCTCGCCGGATCGTCCGGCTCTCCCGGCACGTGGCTGAGTGTGTCCGCCCAGCCGCTCAGCGGCTGGAATGGGGGTGCGAAGGGCGCGGTGGTCGTCATCCGCGACATCTCTCAGCGGAAGACCGAGGAGCTGAAGCTCGAAGAGAACAACGATCTCCTGGAGCGGATGGTGGACGCCCGGACGGCGGACCTGAAGCACTCCAACGCGGAGCTCGAACAGTTCGCCTACGTCGCCTCCCACGATCTGCAGGAGCCGCTCCGAATGGTCGGGAGTTTTCTGCAGCTCCTGGAGCGTCGCTACAAGGGCAGGCTGGACGCCAAGGCCGAGGAGTACATCGCCCATGCCGTGGACGGCGCCACCCGGATGAAGCAGCTCATCAACGACCTGCTCCAGTTCTCCCGAGTGGGGCGCCGGGGCGGGGAGTTCGCCGATACCTCCGCGGAGAAGGCGTTTGGGGAGGCAGTCGCGGATCTCGGCCCGGCCATCGCGGAGGCCAACGCCGAGGTCACCCGCGGCACTCTCCCCCTCGTGCGGGCCGATCCGGTGCAGCTCCGCCAGGTCTTCCAGAATCTCATCGGCAACGCGCTGAAGTTCCGCGGCACGGACCGTCCGCAGATCCGCGTGACCGCGGAACGGACCGGGGAGCTGTGGAGATTCGCCGTCGCCGACAACGGCATCGGGATCGAGCCGCAGTACTTCCAGCAGATCTTCGAGGTCTTCCAGCGGCTGCACGACCGGGCCACCTATCCGGGCACCGGCATCGGCCTGGCCGTCTGCAAGAAGATCGTCGATCGCCACGGCGGAACCCTCTGGGTCGAGTCTTCCCCCGGCGTTGGTTCCACGTTCATGTTCACCGTACCCACTGCCCAAGGAGCAGCACATGTTCAACGCATCGCGGCCTGAGGTGATCGAGATCCTCCTGGTAGAAGATTCCGTCGGCGACGTCGAGCTCACGCGGGAAGCCCTCCAGGAGGCGCGGGTGGCCAACCGGCTCAACGTGGTCCACGACGGCGTCGAAGCGATGTCGTTCCTGCGGCGCGAGGGCCGGTACGCCGATGCGCCGCGTCCCGACCTCATTCTGCTGGACCTGAACATGCCGCGGATGGACGGGCGCAAGGTGCTCGCCGCGATCAAGGACGACCCCGCCCTGAAGACCATCCCGGTGGTGATCCTGACAACCTCGAGCGACGAGGCCGACGTGCTCCGCAGCTACAGCACCCACGCGAACTGCTATCTGGTCAAGCCCGTCGACGTCAACCAGTTCTTCGAGCAGATCCGTTCCCTCGAGGGATTCTGGCTGGCCGTCGTCAAGCTCCCGCCCGCCCAGACCCGGAGCCTCGCGGCATGAGCGACCAGGGGCTGCACCTGTTGCTGGTCGAGGACAACGAAGGTGACGCCCTGCTCATCCGCGAGATGTTCTCGGACCTGCACGGGACCGATTGCAAGCTGGCGCACGCCCGCACGATCGGCGAGGCGGAGCGCACGCTCGTCGGGGACGCGCCCGACGCGGTGCTGCTGGATCTCTCGCTGCCCGACGGCCGCGGCCTGGGAACCCTCGAGCGCATCCGCAGGGCGGCGGGCATAATCCCGGTGATCGTCCTGACGGGCTTGGGGGATGATTCCACGGCGCTTCGCGCCGTTCAGGAGGGGGCCCAGGACTACCTGGTCAAGGGCGAGTTCGACGGCCGCGTGCTGCTGCGGTCGGTCCGGTACGCCATCGAACGCAACCGCGCCGAGAGAATCGAGCAGGAGCGACGGGGACTCGAGTCAGCTCTGAGCGCGATGGACCACCTGCTGGGCGTGCTGGGCCACGAGCTGAGGACCCCCCTGACGGCCCTCCGGCTGATGTCCGAGTACATGTTGTCCGATCAGGCCATCGCCGTCGCGCAGTGGGATCGCTTCCTCGGCTCGATCAACGGCGAGGTCCTGCGGATGACCGACATGGTCAACAACCTGCTCGAGGCGGCGCGCCTGGACAGCGGCGTGTCGCAGTGGCGCTGGGGGACCGTGGAGGCTGCCAAGGTTTGCGGCGAGGCCCTGTCGCTGCTCCGGCCGCTGCTCAACGATGCTCCCGTCGAGCTTCGCTCGATCGTGGAGCCGGAGAATCTGGTGTTTTCCGGAGACCCGGACGCGATCCGGCGACTGCTGGTGAATCTGGTCAGCAACGGCATCAAGCACACCCGCAAGGGCAGCATCGAAGTGGCCTTGCGGTCCAGGGGTGCGCAGATCGTCGTCACCGTCACCGACACCGGT
>DASZWV010000146.1:0-1524 GCA_035546115.1 Phycisphaerales bacterium | reverse complement strand
CAACCCCACCCGACGGCAAAGGAAAACCCGACGGGAAGGAGCTGGCATGTCTGCGATTCGCATCGCCCTCGCCCCCGGCGACGGCATCGGGCCCGAGATCGTCAACGCAACCCTTGAGCTGTTCACCGCCGCGGGCGTGATGAAGGCCGGGATTGAGTTCGTGCCCGTGGAGATGGGCGCGAGCGTGTTCGCCAGGGGCAACACCCGCGGCATGAGCGACGAGGCGATCCGCACCGTCGAGGAGTGCGGGCTGCTGTTCAAGGGCCCGATGGAGACGCCCAAGGGGGGCGGGGGCAAGTCGATCAACGTGACGGCCCGCAAGCTGTGGAACGCGTTCGCGAACCTGCGGGTGTTCAAGACGCTGCCGGGCGTGGAGTCGGTGTACTCCAAGGCGGGCATCCCGATCGACATGTGCATCGTCCGCGAGAACCTGGAGGACACCTACGGCGGCGTCGAGAATCGCCTCACCTCCGACATGACCGTCGGCAAGCGGCTGATGTCGGCGCCCGGGTGCGATGAGGTGCACCGCTTCGCGTTCCAGGAGGCCAGGCGGCTGGGGATCAAGAAGGTGCACTGCGGCCACAAGGCCAACATCATGAAGCTGACCGACGGGCTGTTCCTGGATCGCTTCAAGGCGGTGAGCAAGGACTTTCCGGAGATCGAGACGGCGGACGTGATCGTGGATGCGCTGTGCATGAACCTGGTGGTGCGGCCGCAGATCTACCAGATGGTCGTGCTACCGAACCTGCAGGGGGACATCGTCAGCGACCTGTGCGCGGGGCTGGTCGGCGGGCTGGGCTTTGCGCCGAGCGCGAACATCGGCAAGCACATCAGCATCTTCGAGGCCGTGCACGGCACCGCGCCGGACATCGCGGGCAAGGGGCTCGCCAACCCGACGTCCATCATCCTGTCGGGCCTCATGATGCTGCGGCACATCCGGCTGGGGTACGAGGCGGCGGTGATCGAGAACGCGCTGCTGGCGACCCTGGAGTCCGGCGTGCGCACGGGCGACTTCGGCGACAAGTCGAGGGCGCCGGTGAACACCAGGGAGTTCGTCGCGGCCATCGTGGACAACCTCGGCAAGCAGCCGACGCAGAAGGCCGTGGCGGTGCCGGAGAAGACCGCGGCCCACATCGATCGCCTGGCGCGGCCGACGTCGAACCAGATGCTGCGGTCGTTCCGCAACGTGGTGTCGCAGGTCGCCGGGTGCGACCTGTACCTCGAGACGCAGATCGCGCCGGCCGCGCTGGCCGAGGAGATGCAGAGGATCGCGGCGGATTCGCCGTTCAAGCTCACGCTGATCTCCAACCGCGGCACGCAGGTGTGGCCGACGGGGAGCGTGTACACCGAGTGCGTGGACTACTTCCGCGTGCGGTTCGAGCTCAAGGAGCCGTCGATGGCGGGGGCGATCGGGCAGAGCCGCGCGATCAACCTGCTGGACCGGGTGGCGGAGAAGTTCGTGGTGGCGGAGTATGGGCTGCTGCGGATGTTCGATGGGGTGAAGGGGTACTCGATGGCGCAAGG
>DASZWV010000145.1:0-4456 GCA_035546115.1 Phycisphaerales bacterium | reverse complement strand
ACGCATCGGCGACCATTTCTATTCGTGCATCCTCGGCGTGCGTCCCGTGTGGCCGGGCTTTGCGCTCGACACGCTCCTCTACGGCGCGCTGGCGTGGGGGCTGTGGCGGGCGCCGCTCGCCATCCGGCGCGGCTTGCGCCGACGTGCCGGGAGGTGCGTGAAGTGCGGCTACGACCTGCGCGCCACGCGCGCCGGGTCGCCGTGTCCGGAGTGTGGGTGGGCACCGTTGTCCTGATTTGCAGCTTTGCCGCTTTGCTGCTTTTCTCTCCCCCTACTCCTTCGTGCCCTCCACCCGCCCAGCGACCGTGTACTTCGCCAGCGCCTTCTCGAAGTCCACGCCGGTGATGTTCGCGAGGGTCATGAGCCAGGCGAGAACATCGGCGAACTCTTCCTCGAGGTTGGCCCGCTCTTCGGGGCTGATGAGCCGTTTCTTGCCGGCCGGATTCGTCGGTGAAACCGGCGGGCGGTTGTCGTGCAGGGCGGTGGCAAGCTCGCCGACCTCTTCCATGAACAGCAGGAACGTGCCCGCCGCGCCGCGGGCCGAATCGGTCACGTAGTAGCGGTCGCGGATCAGCCGTTGAAACGCGGCGATGGTGAGCGGGCCGGAGGATGGGAGAGGCGAGGTTGGCATGGCGGGAGCGTATCCTGAGAGTGGTTTGAAACACGGTGAACGCGGAGAGCCACGGAGGCTGCACGGGGCAAGTCGATCGTGGTGGGACGCAATGATCGAACGATGGCAGAAAGACATGGTCGAGTTGTCGTCGCCTCGCCGCTTGGGTTCGATGCGCGGCTGCGATGCTCTCCGCGTGCCGCCCCGTGGCCCGCGGTGGTCGTCCGTATTTCAACGCCTCGCGCTCTGTCTCTGTGCCTCTGTGGTGATGGCCCTCTCCGCCTGCACGACGGCCTTCGACGCCAACCGGGCGACGCTGGAAGCCATGCACGCCGCGGGGGCGTATGCGCAGGCCGCGGCGATGCTGGATGATCCGGCCCAGAAGGATCTGTACGCGGACAAGAACCGGCTGCTGTACTGGCTGGATCGCGGGGCGATCGCGCTGGCGCTGGGCGACACGGACCGGGCGATCGAGCTGCTGGAGAAGGCGGAGGCCTCGATGGAGACCTTCCGTGAGCCGACGGGCGGCGAAGAGCTCTCCACGTGGCTGCTCAACGATACGGCGAAGGCGTATTACGGCGAGCCGTACGAGGAGATCTACGTCAACGTCCTGAAGATGCTGGCGCAGCTCGAGGCCGGGCGGATCGAGAACGGGGCGACCGTGGAGGCACGCCGGGCCGCGGGCAAGGCGGATGTGCTGCGCGACCGGTACGTGCGCACGCGTGAGAGCACAGCGGCCACGGGCGATGATCGCTTCAGGCAGACGCTCGCCACGACGCGGGTGGGCGGGCTCGTGGACGCCAACGACCAGGGAGAGTTCATCGAGAGCACGCTGGGGGACCTGCTCTCGGCGGTAGCGTTCTGCAAGAACGGGGACGTCAACGACCAGGTCGTGGCCGGGCGGCGGCTTGGAACCGCGATCGACCTGCAGCGCACGCTGCAAGGCGGGCAGACGATCACCGAGGCGGCGTTCAGGGATGTGGGTTCGCTGCGGCCGGAGGAGTTCAACGTGCTCGTCGTCGGGCTGTCGGGGCGGGCGCCGACGATGGTGGCGCGGCGGGTGGGGCCGATCCCGGTGTACGAGTGGCCGGTGTACTTCGAGCTGCCTGAGTTGCAGGGCGGGAGCGAGGAGGTGGCTTCGGTCCGGCTGATCTGCGAGCCGGTCGAGGTGGAGGGGAATGTGTCGGGGGTTGCGCCGGCGCAACTCGCGAAGATCGAGGACCTTCGCGCCGTGGCCTACGAGAACCACCGGCGACAACTGCCGCTCATCTACACGCGGACGCTGCTGCGCTCGCAGCTCAAGGCCGCGGCGTGGTTCGCTGCGAGCGAGGCGGTGCGGCGTTCGTCCTCGCGCGGTTCGTCGCGAGACCTTGCGACGGTGGGAATGGTGCTGGGCGGGCTGGCGTTTGTCGGGCTGACGGAGAAGGCCGATCTGCGGTGCTGGGAGTTTCTCCCCGGGCGGGCCGATGCGGCGCTCGTGAGGCTGCCCGCGGGGAGGTACCGGGTGCACCTGGAGTATCTCGCGGCCAACGGGGGCGTGCTGTATTTCAGCCCGACACGGGAGATCACGGCCGGAGCGAGCCCGGACGATCTGACGACGGTCGTGGAACATTTCTGGCGGTGAGGAGGGGGAGGGTCAACAATCCGGCAAGGAGATGGCGATGAACCTTTGCAACACGATCGTGGCGGCGGTGGCGGGGGCTTCGATGCTGGCAATGGCCGGATGCGGCGGGACGATCCATCGGGATGTGCAGCGCGTCGATCCGCGAACGGTCGTGGATGTGGACTACCGCTTCAACGACACCGATGCGCGCGAGGTCTGGGAGAAGATGGTCGCCGACACGACGTTCCGCGGGTGGATCGATCGGTGGATCGCCTCGCACAACGGCCAGCGGCCGACGATCATCGTCGGGCCGATCCGCAACAACACGCAGGACTACATCAACCCGCTCACGTTCACGCGGAACTTCGAGCGCGAGATGCTGAACTCCGGGCGGGTGCGGGTGGTCGCGGCCAAGAGCGATCGCCCGGACCTCCGCGATGAGCGTCTGCAGGGGCAGGAGTGGAACACGCCGGAGACCCGCAAGCAGATGAAGGCGGAACTCGGCGCCGACCTCATGCTCATGGGCGAGATCAACGAACTGCCCGCCCGCTCGCCCGACGGCCGGCGTGTCGTGGCGTACTACCAGGTGAACCTCGATCTGACGGATCTCGAATCGAGCGAGAAAGTCTGGATCGGGTCCGTGGACATCAAGAAGGTCAGCACCGATCGCTGAGCCGGCGACGCCGCACCGTGAGAACCGCTCCATTGCCCCAATCGCGGCCCGATGCAACCTCATCCTCCGGCCCGGCCGTGGTGACCGTCGGCACGTTCGACGGCGTGCACGTCGGTCATCGGGCGCTGGTTCGACGCGCGCGGGACATCGCGGATAGGCGGCCCGGCGCGCGGGTTGTGGCGCTGGTGTTCGATCCGAATCCGCTCGTGGTGCTGCGACCCGAGGCCGCCCCCCCGCTGCTCAGCACGTTCGAGCAGCGCTCGGCCTGGCTGAAGGCCGCGGGAGCGGATGAGGTCGTGCGCCTGGAGCCGACGCCCGAGCTGCTGGGCGAAACGCCGGAGCAGTTCGTGGACCGCACGGTCGCGAGCCTCCGGCCGATCGCGTTTGTGGAGGGGAACGATTTTCGGTTCGGGCGCGCCAGGGCGGGCACGAACGCGGTTCTGGCCGAGCTGGGAAGGTCCCGCGGCTTTCAGGTGGAGGTTGTTCAGCCCGTCACGGCGGCGCTGAACGACCACCAGATCGCTCCCGCGCGAAGCACGACCGTGCGCTGGTTGCTCTCCAATGGGCGCGTGGGTGATGCGGCGACAGTCCTCGGGCGGCCCTACGAACTGCACGGCGTGGTTGTGCAGGGCGATCGGCGCGGAAGAACCATCGGGTTTCCCACGGCGAACGTGCGAGTCTCGACCATGGTTCCTGCGGATGGCGTGTACGCGGCGGCGGCGACGCTCCCGGATGGTCGCGAGCTTCCGGCCGCGGTGAGCATTGGCACCAAGCCGACGTTCGGCGAGCGAGAGCGGGCGGTGGAGGCGTTCCTGCTGCAACCCGGCCAACGCGGGGCGAAATGGGCGACGATCGCGGGCCTGCCGGAGTACGGCTGGATGCTCCGCCTGCGGCTTGTCGCATGGGTCCGCGAGCAGGTGCGGTTCCACTCGCTCGAAGCGCTGCTCGAACAGATGGAGCGAGACTGCGACCGCTGCGAAGAGATCGTGCGGTGCAAGGGCGACCCGAAGGATGTATCCTCTGTCTCGTCGCGGGCCATGGCGGCCGGCGCAAAGGGCGCGATCGCTTGAACACACCCAACGGCACCGCTTCAACCCCCTCGGCCGCATCCACCGGTTCGGCAGCGGCGGGCTGGGCCACGAACATCTCGATCGGCCAACTGGCCGCGGACCTGCGGAAGGCGAAGAGCGTCGTGGTCACCACGCACGCGAAGCCCGACGGCGACGCCGTGGGGTCGACCCTCGCGCTCGTGCGATCGCTGGAGAGGGCGGGCGTGAAGGGGGAGATCTGGCTCATCGGCCCGAACCCCAAGTGGCTCGGGGATGTTGCGGGGAGCGCGGCGATCCGCGAGCTCAAGCCGGGTGCGCCCTTGAGCTTCGTCGATGGCAAGCCGGCGACGGACCCGGACCTGTGCGTGGTCGTGGACACCGGCACGTGGAGCCAGGTTGCCGAGCTGCGCCCGTGGCTGGAGCCGCGGGCCGCACGCACGATCGTCGTCGATCATCACCTGCAGGGCGACCCGCCGATGGCGACGAGACGGGTCGTGGAATCGGCGTGCGCATCGTGCACG
>DASZWV010000144.1:0-6641 GCA_035546115.1 Phycisphaerales bacterium | reverse complement strand
GGCATGGCCGTATCCGCGCCCGGGGAAGAAGAACGCCACAACGCGCCTCGGCATCCTGTCGGCGACAGGCGGCGCCACGACCTGGCTTCCATGGGATCGCAACAAGTATGAATACATTGCCTCAGTTTCCTGGCCGAGCAGCGACCTTGAAGCTTTCAAGGACCCCCTCCTCATCACGGTCATGAACCGCGAGCAAACAGAAGTGCAGGTTCTCACTCACTCCCACGACCTCCAGAATCCCAAGGATTGGACGACCGCAAAGATTGCGGATCACGACGCCGCATGGATCAACCTGCATCCCGGCTTCCCCAGATTGCTGCGAGGCTGGCACGACTCGATCGACCTTCTCAATCCGGAGAGCGAGGACGCATTCCAGGACCAGTCGCCACGTCTCATGTGGCTTTCCGAGGCTTCCGGACAAACCGCGCCGTACTTGAGAGCACTGGGCGGGGGTTCGGATGCCGTGCTTCGCATTCCGCAGCTTGGCATCCAGGGCTTGGCCGGAGTCTCGGACGACAACGGTTCCATCTACTTCCTCGCCGCGTCCGATCCAACCCAGACACATGTGTTCCGGGTCGACCGAGTTCCATCCGGCACGCTCCAGGGGACACCCAGAGTCACGCAACTAACCCACGCGCCCGGAACTTACGGATTGGTCCTCGCAGACAAGGCGCAGGTTGGCGTGATGTCCTCGGCTCCACTCGCCGCAGAGAGCGATTGGCGCATCGTGCATCTGGATGCCTCTTCTAAACCAGGAATCCCAATCAAGCTCACCCGCGAAACCCCACCCTGGATCCCACACCTCGAGCTCGACGTGGTCGGCGACAAGGGGTTCCACGCCGCCCTCATTCGCCCCCGCGACTTCGATCCCGCCAAGAAATACCCCGTCATCGTCAACGTCTACGGCGGTCCACACTACCAGATCGTCCGCGCCTCACCGCAGCTCTACTACCTCCAGCAGTGGATCGCCGACCAGGGCTTCATCATCGCGATGATCGACGGCCGCGGCACGCCCAACCGCGGCCGCGACTGGGAACGCGCCATCAAGAACGACCTCATCGGCCCCGCCCTCGAAGACCAGGTCGCCGGCCTCAAGGCCCTCGGCGCCAAGCACCCGGAGATGGACCTCTCCCGCGTCGGCATCTACGGCTGGTCCTTCGGCGGCTACTTCTCCGCCATGGCCACCATGCAGCGCCCCGACGTCTACGCGGCCGGCTGCGCCGGAGCCCCCGTCTGCGACTGGCTCGACTACGACACCTGCTACACCGAGCGCTACCTCGGCGTGCCGAAGAACGACGACGACCCGAAATACAAGAAGTCCAGCGTCCTCACCTACTGCAAGGACCTCCAGCGCCCCCTCCTCATCATCCACGGCACCAGTGACGACAACGTCTACTTCATGCACAGCCTCAAGATGACCCAGGCCCTCTTCCGCGAGGGCAGGCCCTTCGAGTTCCTTCCCCTCGCCGGTTTCACGCACATGGTCCCCGACCCAGTCGTGACCACGCGCCTGTACTCACGCATCGCGCTGTTCTTCAAGGATCATCTCGGTGATCCAAGGTGACTCGCGCACGCCGGCCACGGCCTCCCCTCAGCTCTCCATGCCCTTGTTCAGGTCCTTCCCCAACGTCATCTCGGCCGTGTTGATGAACGTGTCCTTGTCGCGGATCACCGCCTGCGGCGGCAAGGTCTCGGAAAGCGTCGTGAGCCCCGGGATGCGCTTCACCGCCGTCCCGATCGCCAGAAACTCGATGATGCTCCCGCCCAGCTGGTACACGTGGCACTTGATGCCCACGACGTCGTCCGCGCCGCACGCCTCGGCGTCCCTCGCGATCCGCTCGAGCGCGTTGTGCCTCGCCTCGTAGACAAGCCTGCTCAGCTCGGTGATCTCGCCGCGCACGAACGACTTGAACGCCGAGACCAGGCCCCCCACCACGCCCAGCGAGTACACCGACACCCCCAGCAGCAGCCTCACCGGCATGTACCCCATGTGCACGAGATTCCACATCTCCTCGCACGTCAGGTCGCTCGTGATCGGCGTCGCATCCGCCGATGTCTCCAGCGATCCGTGACGCGATGCGGTGCCGATCATCACCATCTCCTGCATCCCGCGAAACGGCACGATCGACGTCTCGATCCCCACCACCGCGTTCGCCCCCGCCGACTTGGCGTCCGCGGAAATCCTCTCGAGCGCGAGATGCCGCGTCCTGTTGAAGATCTCCGAATACTCCTTGACCTCTCCGCGCGCCAGCCCGCGCAGCGAGCCCATGATCCCCCCGCCGATGCCGATGGAGTACGCAACATTCCCGAACGCGAACTTCCGAGGCGTGAACCCCGCATCGATCTGGCAATACAGCTCCTGCCCATCGGCGCTGGAACTGAATCCCAGCTTCTCGCCCGACGCCCCCTCCTCGTGCACGTTCGATCCGATCGACAGGAACTCCACGTTCCCGCCGTGCTGGATCAGCTCGCTCGACACCCCCGTGATGCCGACCCCGCCGCGGTCCTCCGCCTCCTTCACCATCCGTTCCAGCGCGGTCTGTCGGCCCGCGTGGATGATCTCCGTGATCTCGCTCACCTCACCGCCCGCGAGCGTGCGCAGCCCGGCGCCGATGCTCCCCAGGAACCCGACCGAAAACACGCTGTTGCCAACGACGATGTCCCCGGGAGACATCCCCTTGAGGTGCAGGCAATACATCTCGTTCCCCGAAAGCCCGGTCATGACGGCCATGGTGTGCTCCTTCGGCACGAGCGTACCAGAACGGCGATCCTCCTGCAGGTCGAAAACGGCCGCCGCGCCCCCCAAGGCGTGTTCGTATCGTTCGCCCCACGATGACCGAGACCTTCCCCACGCTCCCCATTCTGCTCCGCCGCGCCGAGATCGAGGCCGCGATCCGCGCCCACCAGGTCGTCGTCATCTGCGGCGAAACCGGCTCCGGCAAGACCACCCAGCTCCCCCAGATCTGCTTCGAGCTCGGCCTCGCCGAGCGCGGCCTGATCGGCCACACCCAGCCCCGCCGCCGCGCCGCCCGCGCCGTCGCCGCCCGCCTCGCCGCAGAGCGCAGCGTCCGCCTGGGCGGCCTCGTCGGCGTCAAGGTCCGCTTCCAGGACACCACCTCGCGCGAGACCCGCATCAAGCTCCTCACCGACGGCATGCTCCTCGCCGAGATGTCCGGAGGTGACCCGCAGCTCCGCGCGTACTCCACGATCATCATCGACGAGGCCCACGAGCGATCCCTCAACATCGATCTCCTCCTCGGCTACCTCCGATCCCTCCTCCCCAAGCGCCCCGATCTCAAGCTCATCATCACGAGCGCGACGATCGACCCGCACCGGTTCGCGAACTACTTCTCGCCCGCCGCTCCGTCGCTTCCACCGGTCATCGAAGTCTCCGGCCGCTCCTACCCCGTCCAAGTCCGCTACCACCCCTACAAGGACGACGAAGATGAGCCCGAGCGCATCGAGGTCGAGCACGTCGCCGACGCCGTCGAAGAGCTTCTCCTGGCAGGTCCGAGACTTGATGCCTCGACGCCTTCTTCCGCCCAGGGAATCCTGGTCTTTCTTCCGGGCGAGCGCGAAATCCGAATGGCCGCCGACGCCCTCCGCCGCCGCCAGGTCGCCGCAGAGGTCCTCCCGCTCTTCTCTCGCCTCACCAACCAGGAGCAGGACCGCATCTTCCACCCCGGCGATCGCCCCCGCATCATTCTCTCCACCAACGTCGCCGAAACCTCCCTCACCGTCCCCGGCATCCGCTGCGTCGTCGACACCGGCCTCGCCCGCCTCAACCGCTACGACCCGCAGCGCAAGATCGGCCGCCTCCCCATCGAGCCCATCTCCCGCGCCTCCGCCAACCAGCGCGCCGGTCGGTGTGGTCGCCTCGGCCCCGGCATCTGCATCCGCCTCTATTCAGAGGATTCCTACAAGGCCCGCCCCGCCTTCACCGATCCCGAGATCCGCCGCACCAGCCTCGCCAGCGTCATCCTCCAGATGAAGGCCCTCAAGGTCGGCGCGATCGAGGACTTCCCGTTCCTCGACGCCCCCGACGCCGCGGCCATCAAGGACGGCTACGAAACCCTCTTCGAGCTCGGCGCCATTACCGGGTGGCACGGGCAGCTCGCCGCCCGTGGAGAGACCCCCGACATCACGCTCACCCCCCTCGGCCAGCAACTCGCCCGCATCCCCGTCGATCCCCGCATCGCCCGAATGCTCCTCGCCGCCCGCGATGAGGACGTCATCGAAGAGGTCGTCATCCTCGCGGCGGTTCTCTCCATCCAGGACCCGCGCGACCGCCCCCTCGCCCGCCAGCAGGACGCCGACCGTGCCCACGCCGTCTTCCGCGAAGGCGCCGGAGCCGGTGGAGAAACCTCCGATTTCCTCACGCTCCTGAACATCTACGACCAGGCCCGCCACGCCGCCGAGACTCTGGGCTCCGGCGCGTTTATCGGCTGGTGCCGCGACCACTTCCTCTCCCCGGCCCGCCTTCGCGAGTGGAAGGAAATAGTCCATCAGCTCCGGGACATCGTCGCCGACCTCGACGAAGATGCCCCGCGCCCGCGGCTCTCACATCCTCCATCCGACATCCGACATCCCCCATCCACCCGCCTCCACCGCGCCCTCCTCACGGGCCTCATCTCCAACGTCGCCTGCCGCGAAGGCGACGGCTCCTTCGACTACCGCGGCGTCCGCGGCAACGTGGTCCAGATCTTCCCCGGCTCCGTCCTGTTCAAGAAGGGCCCCAAGTGGATCATGGCGGCGGAGATCGTGCAGACCACGCGCCTCTACGCCCGCACGCTCGCCAAGATCGACGCCGAGTGGATCGAGGAACTCGCCGGCCACATGTTCCGCCGCCAACTCTCGGATCCCCACCTCGACGCCGAAACCGGCCAGCCCAGCGCATGGGAAAGACTCACCATGTCCGGCATCGTCGTCGTCCCGCGGCGGCGCGCCGCTCTCGCGCCCATCGACCCGAAGAAGGCCCGCGACATCTTCCTCCGCGAAGCGCTCGCCGAAGCCAAATGGTCCCCGACGCCGCTCCCGCCATTCATCGAGCACAACCGCCGCACGCTCGCGAGCGCGGCAAGCCTCGAGGCCAGGCTCCGCAGGCGCAACCTCGTTCGCCCCCCGGACGAGATCGCAGCCTGGTTCGCCGAACGTGTCCCCGACAACATCACCGAGCCCGCGGCCTTCAATCGCTGGCGGGAAAGCGCCGAGAAGACCACCCCGCGCATCCTCATGCTCGATCTCGCGGACGCCTTGAAGCCCGAAGCGCTCGCCGCGATCGACCCCGCCGCCTTTCCGGATGACCTCACGCTCGCAAACGGCGAGAAGGCGGCGCTCACGTACGCGCTCGCGCCCGGCAAAGACGCCGACGGCCTCACGGCAACCATCTCCCTCCGCAATCTCCCGCACCTCACGCCCGACCGTGCCCAATGGCTCATCCCCGGCATGTTGCCCGACCTGATCGCGGCACTCATCCGCAATCTCCCCAAACCCCAGCGCAGCGCCATCGAATCCAAGGGCGACCCGCAAGCCACCGCGGCGAATCTCGCGGAAGTCCTCGACTTCGCAAGGGGATCCCTCCCGGCATCCCTCAGCGAAGCCCTCGAGGTCCTCCACGGCGTCAAGATCGACCCCAACGCATGGTCCTTCAGCGGCCTCCCCGCGTACCTCCGCCTGCGCATCCACGTGATCGACGACACAAACCCCACCGCCAAGCCCATCGACGAAGACCGCGATCTCCCCGCGCTCCTCAAACGCCTCGAGCCTCGTCTCAAGAAGCTCCGCGCTTCCGAAGACAAGGCCGCCTTCGACCGCCACAACCTCACGACCTGGTCATTCGGCGATCTCCCCGACCACATCACCACCGAACGCGATGGCGCCGAGACCAAAGCCTATCCGATGCTGCTCGACGCCGGCGCCGGCGTCTCGCTCACGCTCGCCGCCACACAAGAGCAAGCCGCGCTCGAAACCCCCCGCGGCCTTCGCCGCCTCTTCGCCCTCGCCTGCGCCGACGAAGTCCGCCACTACCTCGAATCCCACCCCGCCTGGCACGCCATGACCGGCCAGTACACCCAGCTCGGCACCACGGATGAACTCCGCGACCAGCTCACGCTCGTCATCGCCGAGCGCACCTTCCTCGACAATCAGCCCTCCATCCGCACCAGGTCCGACTACGAAGACCGCCTCGCCGCATCCTGGGGACGCCTCTCCACGATCAGCCGCGAGACCTGCGACGCGGTCGCCCGCATCCTCGACGCCCGCGCCCAGGTCGCCCGACGCTTCTCCGGCGGCACGCCCCGCCTCTGGGCCGCCAGCGTCGCCGACATCCGAGAGCAGGCCGCATACCTGTACCCCCGCGGCTTCCTCGCCCTCGTGGGTTGGGATCGGCTCCGCCGCTATCCCATCTACGCCGAGGTCATGCGCGAGCGCCTCTTCACGCTCCGCGAGGAAGGCTTCGGGACCGAGACCGCATCGCTCAACGCACTCGCCCCACACTGGAAGCGTTTCACCGCCTGGGTCGCCGCGGCCATGGCCGCTCAGTCCGGCGATGCGGACGATTCCGATGCCGCCCGAAATCCCCCGCGAAGCGCCAAGTCCAAAGCGCCCCTCCCCCAGGCGCGTCGCGCGGCTCCCAAGGTCAA
>DASZWV010000143.1:0-2325 GCA_035546115.1 Phycisphaerales bacterium | reverse complement strand
CCCGCCCGCGGGCCGCCGGCCGGCCGTCTGGATGCGGGCCTTGGCGAGCATCTCCGGCTTGAGCTCGGGCGCGGGATCGGCGATCGCGGCCTTCACCTGCACCGTGTTCTTCTGGATGTCCGCCTCGTGCACGAACCGCGTCACCCGGGCGTGGAACACCCGGTCGGGCATGGTCTCGGTCGTCACCTCCACCGCATCCCCCTCGTGCACCTTGGCCGCATCCGCGAGCGGAATGTCCACCCGCACCTGCAAGCGCTTCGGGTCGTAGAGCCGCAGCACCACGCCCGCGTACGGGTTGTTCGCATCGAGCATCACCCGCTGCCCCGGCTCGACCATCCGCGCCAGCACCACGCCCGCCACCGGCGAGGTCACCCGCATCCGCGACAGCGTGAGCTCGGCATCCTCCAGCGCCACGCGGGCGACCGAGACCTCCGATTCCGCCCTCGCCACCGCGCTCCGGGCGGTCTCGACCGCCGCCCGCTGCGAGGCCAGCCTGAGCCGCCGCTGCACAATCTCCTCCTCGGCGACCGTGCCCGATCCGGCCAGCGGCTCGATCCGCGAGAGCGCCTCCTGCGCCTCGGCGAGCCGCGCCTCCTCCACGGCCACGGCCGCGCCCGCCTCGCGCACGCCCGCCTCCATCCGCTCCACCTCGGCCGCCGCGCGCTTGCGGGCCAGCGCCGCATCCTCATCCACCAGCCGCGCCACCAACTGCCCCGCCGAGACCCGATCCCCCTCGAGCACCGTCAGCTCCTTCACCACCCCCGGCGCGAGCGCGGCGATGCTCTCGGCGTACGGGTCGGCCTCGATCCACCCCGGCGCCTGCACGATCTCTCCCGGCGCGGGTTGGCTCCCCCCCGCGCCGCCCTCCCCACCCCTCGCGTGCGCCACCGCCGGGGCCACGCGGACCGACACCGCCGGCCGCAGCGAGGCCCGCATGGCGTACGCCAGCACGCCGAGCGTGCCGAGCAGGATGAGCGCCGGCAGCAGCACGCGTGTCACAAGGCGTGATCGCGGCCGCGGCACATGGATGGTCGAGCCCCCCGCACCGCGGGAGAGCATGGAGAGATCGGATGTGGACATGGGGCTTCTCGCTCGGGCGTGGTTGCCAAGGGCAAGGCACGACAATCACCGCGATCGATGCGCGCAGAACAACGCGCACGGACGATGCGGTGCGAGCTAGAGCACCAGACAGGTTGTGCGAACCACCAGCAGCCCGGGCCGGGGTGGAGACTCCGTGGCCCGCGGCGGCGCGAACGCGTTGCGCGGGGGCATCGGCGCCGGGCACGGCAGCGCCGCACACGGCAGATCGGCGGCCGGCCAATCGACGCCGCGATCAAACTGGAGACGGGCGGTCGTGGTGGCCGAGCCGTCGGGCATGTTCACGAGGATGCAGCGGTCGCACCCGCGCAAAGGCCCGCCCAGGTCCGCACCCCCCGCAATCCCCCCAACCCCCCCAACCCCCACACGCCCGGCCCCCCGCCGGCAGCAGGGCATCGTCCCCTCGAGCCCATGCCCGCGCTTGCAGCAGCAGCACGAGCGGGTCTCGCGGGGGGCCGTGCATCCCAGACAGATCTCGCCGGGCGGCAGACACCCCATCCCGATCTGGGCGATCAGGGCGGTGAGACAGAGAATGAGCCCGGAAAACCGCATCATGTGAAGCACCAGATCATAGCTCGGCCTCTTAATCACCGCACCGAAGCCAATCCGCCGCCCCCAACCCCTCCAGCCCCCACCCCTCCACGCCCCCACCTCCCAATCCCGGCCGCCCTCCACCCTTGGCCCGCGCTTCGCGGCGTTCGTGCACCCCGGCGGTGTGATCGGCTGTCGGTTGCTCTCTCGCGCGCGGGCGCAACAATCGCCCACGATGCCCAATCCCTCCGCCCCGGTTCCCGAACTCAAGCCCTCCGCCAAGGTCCCCGCCGCCGCGCCGTCGCCCGCGAGCGGCCGCGCCTTCACCATCAAGCAGATCCCCTTCGAGTCGCCCACCGTCGACGTCATGGGCGGCGCCTCGCGACACGAGATCCGCATCCACGAGCACGGGTTCATCGCCCTCGTGGACGCCATGCCGCGGCTGATCCCGCAGGGGCAGACGGCCGATGCCGCGGTCGTGCAGGCGGCGCGGGTGTCCTATGGGCAGGGAACCAAGAAGGTGAACGAGGACCGCGGGCTGATCAGGTATCTGCTCCGGCATCGGCACACCACGCCCTTCGAGATGCTCGAGTTCAAGTTCCACGTCGCGATGCCGATCTTCGTGGCCCGCCAGTGGATCCGCCACCGCACGGCGAACGTGAACGAGTACTCGGCGCGATACTCCATCGTCCCCGA
>DASZWV010000142.1:0-2820 GCA_035546115.1 Phycisphaerales bacterium | reverse complement strand
CGTGGATGTGCACCGGGCCGGTGACGCCGGCGATGCCGACCAGGTCGTGGCTGAAGAGCTCGGCGAGGACCTGGGGCGTGAGGCCCTCGGGGCTCACGTGGCTGTGCAGGCGTCGCGCGAGGCAGGCGACACGGTCGGAACCCGCGGCGATGGCCCGCAGGTCGTGGCTGATGATGAGGATGGTGATGCCGAGCGAGCGGTGGATGCTCTCGAGGAGCGAAGCGAACTGGTGCTGGCCCTTGGCGTCGATGCCGACCATGGGCTCGTCGAGGGCGAGGATCCTCGGGTTGGCGGCCAGGGCGCGGGCGATCATGGCGCGCTGCATCTGGCCGCCGGAGAGCTTGCCGATGGCGCGATCGGCGAACTCGGCGGCGCCCGTCAGGCGGAGCATCTCGTCGATGCGCTGCCGCGCCTCGCGGGGCACGGGCTTCCAGGCGGGAAGGCGCCACGCTGCGCCGAGCTCGACGACCTGGCGGACGCTCATCGGGAAGCCGAGTTCGACGTCGAACTTCTGCGGGACGTAGCCGATGAGACCGGCGCGCCGGGCCTCGGCGGGATCGCGCCCGAGCACGCGGACGCGCCCGGACGTCGGGCGGAGCAGGCCGAGAGCGAGCCTGAGGAGCGTGCTCTTGCCGCCGCCGTTGGGGCCGAGGATGCCCAGGCGGGTGCCCTCGGGGACGTCCAGGTTGACGGCCTCGACGGCGGGCGTGCTTGCGCCCGGATAGGTGAAGGTGACCGACTCGAGCTGGACGGCGGGAGTGCTCAAGGGTTCTTCTGTCTCGGGCCGTGGGGGCTTGGCAGGGGCATCGCCGGGATGCCGAGAGCCTCCCTGAGCGCGGCGAGGTTGTTCTCCATCAGTTTGAACCAATCGCCGTCGCCCAGCGGGTCGAGGACAGCAATCTGTGCACCGGTGGCCTTGGCTAGGCGCTTGCCCGCGGCGGAGCCGAGCTGGGGCTCGACGAAGATGGTTGTCAGGTGGTCGTCGCGGACGGCGTCGGCGGCCTTTTTCAGGTCGTCGGGGCGGGGTTCGCCGGCGTTGAGTCCCGAGATGGCGACGACCTTGAGGTTGTAGCGGCGGGCGAGGTAGCCGAAGGCGTCGTGGCCGACGATGATGGTGCGGCGCTGGGCCTCCTTGAGGGTGACGCGGTAGTTCGTGTCCACCTGCGCGATGTCCTGGACGAGCGCGGTGGACGCACGCTCCAGTCGCCACCTGGCCTTCTCGTCCGGGCCGAGTCGGGACTCGATCGCGTCGGAGACACCGAAGATGAAGTGTTGAACAAGAACCGGATCGAGCCAGATGTGCGGGTCGCCGCCCGCGTGATCGTGGTCGTGGTCATCGTGCGCGGCGTCGACCGTGCCGTCGTGATGGTGATGATCTTCATCGTCGTGATGGCCCGGTTGGATTTCGCTGCGGATGCGCGGGATCTCGGCCATGACGACGACGCGGCGTTCGGTCTCGGGGCGCGGGTGGTCCTTGAGGAACTTCTCGACCTGCGGCTCCATGCCGAGGCCGACCATGACGACGACGTCGGCGGTCGCGAGGGACTTGAGATTGTCGGGCGTCAGTTCGAACCCGTGCTCGCTTGCACCGGGCGGGACAAGCGTGGCGACGTCGTGGGGGATGTTCTGGTTTTCGAGGAGGGCGTTCACGAGGCCGCCGATGGGCGGGATGGTGGCGACGATGTGGATCGTGTGCTTGGATACGCCGGGGTTGGGCGGGGCGGCGCTGCCTTTGGGCCGCTCGCACGCGGCCAGCACGCAGAGCGCGAGCGCGGCGGCCGCGCAGAGCCATCCCCCCCCCACGCTCCGCTGCGCCGTACCAGCCCGGTTGGCCATGCGGATTTGTAGGAGGAGGCCGGGGTTTTTGCAACTCATATGCAAAAAGACCCCGGCGGGGGAGCGGGCTCGACGCCGGCGTGGGGGGCGGATTCCGAGCGCGGGGCGTGCGAGAAAGGCGGGGCGCCGGAGCGTATACTCGCTGCGTTGACAACCCGTCGGGGCGGTAGCTCAGTTGGTAGAGCGCTTCGTTCGCAATGAAGAGGTCGGGAGTTCGACTCTCCTCCGCTCCACTTCCCGTAAGGTCCGTTGACTCCGGAGGTTCCGGAGACCCGCCGATGGTCGGCGGAGCAACCAGAGACGCAGAAACGCGCGGTTTTGCACCGCGCTGCGCTTCCGGAGGCTCCACCGATGCCCAAAACTCCGTCGTACCGGGCCCGCAAGGGCACGAACCAGGCCATCGTTACGCTTACCGACGCGCCCACCGGCAGGCGGCGCGACTACTGGCTTGGCGAGCACGGCTCGCCCCGGAGCCGCGAGGCCTACCACCGGCTCGTTGCCGAGTGGGAGGCCAACCAGCGCCAACTTCCCGATCGCCCGCCGCCGACGGGTTCGGCACCCAAGGGACTCCCGTCGAGCGCGGCGCCGCTGGAGATTCGCGGGCTGGTCCGCGAGTACTGGAAATGGGCCAGCGGCTACTACGGCGGAAGCCGCTGGGGCGTCCGCATGGCGCTGCGCGTGCTGCGGGAGTGCTACGGCACGGCCGACGCCGCCTCGTTCGGCCCCAACGCACTGCGCATCGTCCGCGAGGCAATGGTCCGCGGCCGGCCCGACGGCGAGCGCCCACGCGCCCCGTGGTGCCGCAAGACCGTCAACACGAGGGTCGGGCACATCGTGCGGATGTTCCGCTGGGCAGCGTCGCGCGAGATGGTCCCGCCCCAGGCCTACCAGGCGCTGCAAACTCTTCCTCCCCTCACGCGCGGGCGCGGCGCCGCCCCCGACCACGAGCCGGTCGGGCCGGTTCCGCTTCCCGCCATCGACGCC
>DASZWV010000141.1:0-3390 GCA_035546115.1 Phycisphaerales bacterium | reverse complement strand
TCTGATAACCAAGCGAAAGATATTCCCCAGATCCAGGGGGCTGCTGTCAGCGATCAGGCTTCATCGTGGGAGACGATCGCCGAGGCGTTCAAGGGGGCCAAGGCGGACACGAAGCCGAGCCGCGACACCACCATGCAGTTTCCCGCGGCGACGGAGATCCGGGAGGTCGAGTGCGTGGGCGGGCAGCACGTGAAGAAGGGGGATGTGCTGGTGCGGGCACGGGACTCGGACATACTCGCGAGCATCGCGCAGCAGAAGGACCTCGCGGAGAACACGAACGAGATCGAGGCGGCGCAGAAGCAGGCGGCGCTGGCGCAGTTCAAGTTCGACCGGTTGCGCAACGGCGGGACCTATTCGCCGACGGAGTATCGCGAGGCGGAGATCAACGCCGAGGTCGCGCGCGTGCAGGTGGAGCAGGCCAAGCGGAACAAGACGCAGAACGAGCTGAAGCTCAAGCAGGCGCAGGCCTCGTACGAGCGGTATTACCTCGAGGCGCCGTTCGATGGGATCGTCGAGGAAGTGATGGTCGAACTCGGCGAGGGCGTGACGGAGCAGACGAAGGTTCTCCACCTGGTGAACATCGACAAGCTGTGGCTGGATCCGTACGCGGATACGGCGGAGACGATCCGGCTGGGGCTCAAGGAGGGGAGCCCGGCGTGGGTGCTGGTGGACATGCCGGACTCACCGCGCCTGGTGAGGGGGCGGGTGCTGTATGTCTCGCCGGTGGCGGACTCGGTGAGCCAGACGAGGCGGGTTCGGGTGGAGATCGACAACCCGGAGGCATGGCCGGCGGGTACGCTGGCGCGGGTTCGGTTTACGGATCCGGGGAAGGGATGGGAGAAGTATCAGTCTCGCACTTCCGCACAGGGTGCGGCGCCATTTCGAGCGGTCACGTCGCTGGATCTGACCGGAGTGTTGCCGACCGAGCAGGCCCCAGCGAGCGGAGGGGACTCCAAGTGATCGACCTCTCCTCACTCAAGGCCCCCGGGTGGCAGCGCATCGTCGCGGAGTTGAACGCTCCGGCGCCGGACGATCGCGTGTACTTCGAGCGGCTGCTGCGGATCTTGCAGCAGGTTTCGGCGGCGCGTCAGGCGGTGCTCTTCGTCGCGGACCGGACCGACGGCGAGGAGGTTGATCCTCGGGTGGACATGGTGTGGCCGCCGTCGGAACTGGACAAGGACGCCGAGGCCGCGGCCAAGGCGGCGGCGCCCGCGCAGAGCAACGTGGAGTTCGCGAGCGAGGCGAAGTCGGCGGCGCGCGAGGCGTTCGGGTCGGGGCAGGCGCGGGCGTTCGGGCTGGACAAGAAGGAGTTGTACTACGGCGAGGGCTCGAACTCGGGGTTCATCTTGGCGGTGCCCCTGCACGGGAACGCGGGGAGCGCGGGGCGGCCGGCGGCGGCCCAGGGCGTGCCGGTGCCGGCGGCGGTGGCGACGCTGCTCATCGAGCCGCGCTCGAAGGATGCGGTGCGGTCGACGCTGGCGATGGCGGAGGTGCTGGCGGGGTATGTCGCGGGGCACTACTCGCGGGCGGCGCTGCGCAAGAGCATGATGGCGAGCTTCTCGCTCGACCTGGCGACGCGTCTGATCGCGTCGGTGAACACCGCGCCGAACTTCCGCGGGGCGTGCATGCAGCTGTGCAACGACCTGGCGAAGCAGTTCGCGGTGGATCGCGTCGCGCTCGGGTGGGTGACAAACGACGTGGTGCGGGTGCGGGCGATCAGCGATGTGGAGCACTTCGACCATCGCACGAGCATGGTCCAGAAGCTCGCGAGCGCGATGGACGAGTGCCTCGATCAGGAGCAGCCGGTGCTGTTTCCGCCGCCTCCGGCGGTGGGCGACGGGGCCGACATGCTGCTGAGCCAGGCGATCGTGCACGCGCACCGCGAGCTGGCCGCGGGGCAGGCGAAGCTGAGGGTCTGCTCGCTTCCGCTGCGCGATTCGGGCACCGGGGAGAATGCCGACGAGATCGTGGGCGTGCTGACGCTGGAATCGGCGGGCGACACGCAGATGGACCTGAACACGGTCGAGCTGCTGCAGGCGTCGATGGACCTCATCGCGCCGATGCTCCGCATCCGGCGGAACGACGACCGCATGCTTCTGCTGAGGGCGTGGGACTCGACCAGGCGGAGCGCGGCGTGGGTCGTGGGGACCAAGCACACAGTGTGGAAGGTCGTGGGCGTCGCGGTGATCGCGGCGTTCCTGTTCGTGTGCCTGTACAAGACAACGTACCGGCCGAGCGCGGACGCGACGCTGGAGCCGCGGGTGCGGCGGATCGTGTCGATCCCGTTCGACGGCGTGATCAAGTCGGTCGGGGCCGGGACCGAGCCGGGGATGCACGTGACGAAGGGGCAGGAACTCGCCGAGCTCGACAAGACCGAGTACGTGCTGGGGCTGAAGAACGCCGAGGGCAAGGTTGAGCAGGCGCGGACACAGGCCGCGGCGGCGCGCAAGGCCAAGGAGCAGGGCAAGGCGGCCACGGCGGAGCAGCAGCAGGTGCAGGCGCAGGCCGAGGCGGACGTGTACAAGTATCGGATCGAGCGGTCGAGCATCGAGTCGCCGATCGACGGGGTGGTGATCGCGGGGGACCCCAAGGAGCGGGTGGGCTCGACGATGAAGCTCGGGGATCCGCTGTTCCAGATCGCGCCGCTGGACGACATCATCGTGGTCGCCAAGGTGGATGAGCGGGACATCGCGCTGATCAAGAGGGCCTATGACAAGGGCAAGGGTACGGGCGAGGTGATGACCAAGGCGCGGCCCGACGAGGCGATCCCGTTCGAGATCGAGCGGATCGTGCCGCTCTCGAGCGCGGTGGAGGGGAAGAACGTGTTCGAGGTGCGCTGCCGGCTGACGAAGGTTCCGGACTGGTTCAAGCCGGGGATCGAGGGGATCGCGAAGTTCAACACCGAGCCGCGCTCGCTGATCTGGATCGGGACGCGGCGGGTGCTGGATCAGATCCGGCTGTGGCTGTGGTGGTGATGCAAATGTCTCAACTCGCGGAACATACTCGCCGATCACGCCGGCTGTGCCGTCCAGTTCTCCACCCGCAGACCGCGGATGTAGCCCATGTGGGCGTCGGTGCTCGCGACGGTCATGTTCGCGACAAGGGCGATGGCGCCGATCCAGATGTCATTGGTGCTGATGGGCGTGCCGTCGGCTCGAAGCTGCGCACTGATCGCCGCAAATCGCTCGGCCACGCGAGAATCGATGGGGATTGTGTCGGCCGCCGTCGCGACGGATTCCTCGTAGAGTTCGCGCAACCGGCTCTTGCGTTTTCCATTGGGGATCGTCTCGACACCCACGAGCAACTCGGCCTGCGCCACGACCGGCATGTAGATGCTCGACCCCGCCGGAAGCGCGTTCAGATGGGCCATGATCGCGGGATGCCGTCGCT
>DASZWV010000140.1:0-2182 GCA_035546115.1 Phycisphaerales bacterium | reverse complement strand
CGCATCTTCACCGCCTCGATGAGCATGCGCGAGCAGAGCTTGACGATCGGGGCGTCGTCTGCGGCCTGGTCGATGGACTTGTCCACCGAGCGATCGACCGAGCGGTCCACCGACTTGTCGATGGACTCGGTGACGAGGGACTTGCCCTGCTCGACCATCTTCACGTCTTCGGTGACGAGGCTCTTCTTGGGAACGCCGTTGGCGCCGGCCGCCTGTCCGTTCAGGCGGTTCTCGATGTACCACTTGATCTGGCTCTTGGGGGCCAGGCGGGGCTCGAGCTCGGTGTTGAGGCGGAAACGGAGGAGGTCCTGGGTCTCGATATCGGTCGGGTCGTGGATGACCAGTTGGAGGCGGCCGCCCGACTTGGCAAGGGGGAGAACCAGGTGCTTCTTGATGAGCTCTTCGGGGATGAGCTTGGAATCGACCTTACCGGCCATGCTGGCGGCGGCCAGATCGACGTATTCCATGCCGTGCTGATTGGCCAGGGCCTTGGCGATCTGGTCGTCCTTGGCGAAGCCGAGCTCGACGAGGGTCTCGCCGATGCGCTTGCCGCTGGCCTTAGACTTGGTCAGGGCCTCATCGAGCTGGGCCTGGGTGATCAGGCCCCAGCCGACGAGGATTTCACCGATTTTCTTGCGAGATCGAGCCATGATCGTGCGAGGGAGGCTGTTGCAGGTCGCTCGGTGCGGAGCGGAGAGATCGGAGGTTCAGGCAAGCGGGGACATGGGGAAGAAGGATGGTAGCACGGAGAGCGGAAAACGCCGGTCAAAGATTGTTCGCCTTGGGGATGGGGATGTCTGAACCACCTGCTTGAACACGCCCTGGCACAACCCGACAGCCGCCGATCCCGCCACGAAAACCGTGCGGCGGATGCTCATCACGGCCGGGCCGACCCACGAGCCGATCGATGCGGTGAGATACATTGCCAATCGTTCGTCCGGAAGGCTGGGCATCGCGTTGGCGGATGAGGCGGCCGCGCGGGGGTGGAGCGTGACGCTGCTCCTCGGACCCACCTCGCTCACGCCGAAAGATTCGCGGGTGGAGGTGGTCCGGTTCCGAACGACAGCCGACCTTGAGGGGATGCTCCAAGGGCGGTTTGGGGGGTGCGATGTGCTGGTGATGGCGGCGGCGGTGGCGGATTACCGGCCCAAGGCGGGGGCCGCCGGTGCGGGCGTTGCGGGAAAGATCTCGCGGAAGGAGGGGGGGCTGACGCTGGAACTGGAATCGACGCCCGACCTGCTCGGCGCCTGCGGGGCCTCAAGGAGAGCGGGGCAGGTCTTGGTCGGGTTCGCATTGGAACCGGCCGCGCGGTTGCTGGCGTCGGCCGCGGCCAAGCTGAAAAGGAAAGGTGTGGACCTGATCGTGGCGAACCCCCTGGAGACGATGGATGCGCCGGAGGTGGATGCGACGGTGATCGGGGCGGGCGGCGTCGTGGCGAAGACGGATGGCAAGATGACCAAGGAGCGATTCGCGGGGTGGTTGCTGGATGTGATCGATGGGTTCGCACGCACGCGCGGGAGTGCGGGAGGTGGGCAATGAGCGATCGCGGCGATCGATCGCGGGAGCGAGACGGGCGCGGGGGACATCCCCCCCACCACCGCCGCCCCTCCCAACCGCCCGGCCCCCCGCCCGGCCCCCCCCACGGCCCCCCGCACGGAAAAGGGGCGAGCGATCGCGGCGCGTTCATCGCGCGCGGCGTGCGCATCATCCACGAGGATGACGATGTGATCGTCGTGGACAAGCCGACCGGGCTGGTGACCGCCGACCCGGCGCGGGCCGCGGGGCCGGGGGCGCGGGCGAGGCCGTCGGCGCGCGAGGGACAGACGCTCTTCGATTACGTGAAGAAGCACGTGCGGGAATCGGCCCGCCCGTCGCGCGGGCAGCGCGGCGGCGATGGTGAGCGGCGCGAACGCACCGGGCGCGTGTGGGTGATCCATCGCCTCGACAAGGAGGCCTCCGGCCTGCTCGTGTTCGCCAAGTCGGAGCGGGCGTTCGAATCGCTCAAGGAGCAGTTCCGCAGCAAGTCGGCCCACCGCGTGTATCTCGCGCTGGCCGAGGGCATCGTCGGCAAGCCGGGCGAGGAGGGGAAGCGCGAATCGATGATCGCGGAGGACCGCGGGGCGGCCCCGAAGAAGCACACGCGCGAGCCCGACGATGGCCGCAGGCTCGCGATCACGCACTA
>DASZWV010000139.1:0-5254 GCA_035546115.1 Phycisphaerales bacterium | reverse complement strand
GGATGCGGCGAGCACGGCGCACGTGCCGATCGACGTGCTGCCGCTGCGGTACAAGTTCGAGCAGGAGGTGATGGTCGATCGCGTGGTGGCGCCGTCCACGGCGCGGATGGGGCAGAGCATCGTGCTCCGGGTGCTCGTGAGCTCGATCAAGCCGGCCAAGGGACGGCTGTCGCTGCTGATCAACGGCGACCCGGTGCAGATCGGCCCGACGGAAAAAGAGATGGACATGCCCGTCTCGCTGAATCCGGGCGCGAACATCATTCCCATCCCGCTCACGCTTCCGTTCGCGGGGCCGCAGAAGTTCGAGGCCCACTTCACCCCCGACAGGCCCGAGGACGACTCGATCGCCCAGAACAACTCGAACATGGCGATCACGTTCGTGCAGAGCGAGGGGCGCGTGCTGCTCATCGCGCCGACGCCCGACGAGGTGCGGCCGCTGGCGAAGGTGCTCACCGATGCGCGCCTGGACGTCCGCGTCGTTCGCGCGGATGAGGCGCCCAAGGACCTGGTGGACTGGGGGGCCTACGACGCGGTGATCATCGCCAACACCTCCGCCGCGGACGTCTCGCAGAAGCAGCAGGAGGACATCCGGGCGTACGTGCACGACCTGGGCGGCGGGCTGGTGATGGTGGGCGGGCCGGACTCGTTCGGCGCGGGCGGGTGGATCGGCTCGCCGGTGGCCGATGCGCTGCCGATCAAGCTCGACCCGCCGCAGCAGCGGAAGATGCCGCGGGGCGCGCTGGTGCTGCTGATGCACTCGTGCGAGATGCCGCGGGGCAACTACTGGGGGCAGCAGGTGTGCCTGGCGGCGGTGAACAACCTGTCGCGCCTGGATCTGGCTGGCGTGCTGGAGTTCAGCTTCGCCAAGGGGGACTGGTGGGTGCACCCCTTGAGCGAGGTGGGGAACAAGGCGGCGATCACGCGGGCGATCAACTCGCTCACGTTCGGGGACATGCCGAGCTTTGATCGCCTGATCCAGATGGCGCACGACGACCTGGTGAAGGTGGCCGCGGGGGCCAAGCACATCATCATCATCTCCGACGGCGATCCGCAGATCGTGAACTGGGGACTGCTGGACGACTGCCGCGACGCGAAGATCTCCATCTCCACGGTGCTGGTGTATCCGCACAGCCGCGCGGCGGGCGGGTTCGACTGGCAGACGATGCGGAAGATCGCGCAGCGGACCCGGGGTCGCTTCTACTCGATCATCGACGAGGGAGACTTCGCCAAGCTGCCGGCGATCTTCATCAAGGAGGCGCAGGTCGTCAAGCGGTCGCTCATCTGGGAGGGCGATCCGTTCTCGCCGACGATCGTGAACTCGGTGAGCGAGCCGATGCGCGGCCTGACGACCGAGGGCCTGCCGCCGATTTCCGGGTACATCGTGGCCGCGGAGCGCGAGGGTCTGTCGGTGGTGACGCTCCGCGGCAAGGAGAACGATCCGATCCTTGCGCACTGGCAGTATGGTCTGGGCAAGGCGGTCGCGTTCACGTCCGACTCGGGGACCAAGTGGACGACGGCGTGGCCGTCGTGGGGCAAGTATCGCGCGTTCTGGGAGCAGCACGTGCGGTGGGCGATGCGGCCCGGCGGGAACGCCGACATGCGCATCTCCACCGAGCAGGATGGGGACAAGACACGCGTGATCGTCGAGGCGCTGGACGCCAAGGGCGAGCACCTGAACTTCGTGCGCTTCCAGGGGCGCATCGCGGGACCGAACGGCTCGAGCGAGAAGGTGGAACTCCGCCAGGTCGGGCCGGGGCGATACGAGGGAATCGTCGATTCGGGTTCCGCGGGCGCGTACGTCATGAACTTCCGGTACCTGGCCCCGGGCGCCGACGGGAAGACGCACGAGGGGAACATCCAGGCCGCGATTACGCGGCCGTACGCGGACGAGTTCAAGACGCTCCAGGACAACGCGCCGCTGGGCAAGCTCGTCGCGGAGCTCACGGGCGGGCGCGTGGTGGACGACGACCCGACCAAGGCGGACTTGTGGCTTCGGAAGGACCTGAAGATGCCGATCGACCAGCGACCGATCTGGCTGGTGGTCGCGCTGATCTCGCTCGGGGCGTTCCTGTTTGATGTGGCGGTGCGGCGCGTGCGGATCGATCCGAAGATGATCGCCGAGTCGGTGAGGAAGGGGCTCGGGGCGGGCGCATCCGAGGCCGGCAAGCAGATGGGCGGGCTGAAGGAAGCGCGCCAGCGGGCGCAGCAGGCGATCGGCAGGCCGGGGGCTCCTGCCGCGGCGGCGGTCAAGCCGGGGCCGGTGGATGCCTCAACGGCCAAGGCCAAGTTCGAGGTGAGCGAGGAAGAGCTGAAAAAGTCGCGCACCAACGAGGCCGTTGCGGATCTTTCCGCGCCCGACAAGGGCGATCGGCCCGGCGGGCTCGGTCTGTCGCAACAGACCGGCGAAGCGCCGACCCAGGAGCAGGGACTGTCGCGTCTCAAGAAAGCCCGCGAGCGAGCACAAGAGAAGTTCGAGGACGAAGAACCCAAAGGCAGTTGATCCCCTCCGTGGCCCTCCGTGGCCTCCGTGTTTCAAAGGAGTTGCAGATGCCCGTTGCCGAAGCCCCCCAAGTGACCCCCGAGGCCGTGAAGGCCAAGTGCGAGGCGTTCAGGACCACCTACACCAGGCTCCGCGCGGAGATCGGCAAGGTGATGGTCGGACACACCGAGGTGATCGACGCCACGCTCATCGGCCTGTTCGCGGGCGGCAACGTGCTGCTCGAGGGCGTGCCGGGGCTGGGCAAGACGATGCTCGTGCGAACCCTCGCCGAGACGCTGCACCTGCCGTTTTCCCGCATCCAGTTCACGCCGGACCTGATGCCGGCGGATGTGATCGGGACCAACATCGTCATGGAGGACCCCGCGACGGGGCGGCGCAAGTTCGAGTTCCAGCGCGGGCCGATCTTCGCGCAGATCGTGCTGGCCGACGAGATCAACCGCGCCACGCCCAAGACGCAGTCGGCCCTGCTCGAGGCGATGCAGGAGCGGAGCGTGACGGTCGCGGGGCAGACGTACAAGCTCGACAAGCCGTTCTTCGTGCTGGCGACGCAGAACCCCATCGAGCAGGAGGGGACGTACCCCCTCCCCGAGGCGCAGATGGACCGCTTCATCTTCAAGATCAACGTCGGCTACTCGAAGCTCGACGAGCTCATGACGATCATGGACCGCACGACCGGCACGCACACGCCCGTGGCGAGCAAGATCCTCGACGGGCCGCAGATCCTGGAAGCCCAGACGCTCATCCGCGACTGCATCGTGGCCCCGCACGTGAAGGAGTACGCGGCGAGGCTGGTGCTGGCGACACACCCGCAGGGGGAATATGCGCCGAACATCACGAACCAGTACGTGCGGTGCGGGGCCTCGCCGCGGGCGGCCCAGGCGCTCTTGCTGGGGGGGAAAGTGCGTGCGCTGACGGATGGGCGGTATCACGTGTCGTACAAGGACATCCAGGATGTGGCGCTGCTGGCGCTGCGGCACCGCGTGATCCTGAACTTCGAAGCGGAGGCGGATCGCGTGACCGGCGACGATGTCGTGCGCAAGCTGCTGGAGGCGACGCCGAAGGAGCCGGTGAAAGTCGGGTGAGGAGCGAAGGCATGTCCACAGAGGTCACAGAGGCAACACAGAGGACACAGAGCGGGCGCGGCTTGCCCGCGCAGTTCCCACCCTCGCTCAACGCGCTGTCCCACAAAATCATCGGGGCGGCGTTTGAAGTGCACACTCAGCTCGGACCCGCCCTTCGCGAGAAGATCTACGAGGAGGCGCTCGTGTCCGAGCTGCGGAGTGCGGGGTTGGGCGTCGAACAGCAACTGCTCGTTCGAGCGGCCTATCGGGGCAGGGCGCTGCCGATCCAGACCATCGACCTCGTTGTCGAGCGTTCGATCGTTCTGGGGGTTCGGTCGGTGCGTGCGCTGACCGACACCGATCACGCCCAGGTCCTGGGCCACATCACGTTCGCTCGATTCCCGCTGGGACTTCTCATGAACTTTGCGTGTCCGCACCTGCGCGACGGCATCTACCGCAAGATCAACTTTCCGATGCACACCTCGCCGCTGGTCGGAGTTCTCGGGCTTCAGGCCTCGCCGTCTTCCTCCGCGTCCTCTGTGTTGCCTCTGTGACCTCTGTGGACGGGATTTGGTTTTTCCGCACATGCTCCGAACCCCCAATATCAAGCGACCCGACAAGATCGAGGACCTCCTCACGCCCGCCCTTGTCGCGCGCCTGGGGAACCTCGACGTTTCCAGCCGCAAGATCATGACGGGCAAGCTCAAGGGCGAGCGGCGGTCCAAGCGCCGCGGCGAATCCGTCGAGTTCGCCGATCACCGTCCGTACGTCTACGGCGACGATTTGCGACACATCGATTGGAACGTCTTCGGGCGCCTCGACAAGATGTTCCTCAAGCTCTTCCTCGAGGAAGAGGACCTCTCGCTGCACATCGTGATCGACTGCTCGGCATCGAGCGATGCGGGGGAGCCGAACAAGTTCCTGTTCATGCAGCGGCTCGCGGCTGCGCTGGGGTACGTCGGGCTGGTGAATCTCAATCGCGTGGGCGTGAGCGCGATCGGCGACAAGGGCATCCGCGAGGGCGAGAAGCCGGAGATCGGCCCCGACGGCAAGGAGCTTCCGCCGCAGGGGCTCGTGTCGGCGATCCGCGACCTGCGCGGCAAGCGGCGCCTGCAGGATCTGGCCGCCTTCTTGTGCTCGCTCGAGCCGTCGGGCCAGACGCGGTTCACGGATGCGTGCAAGCGGATCGCGATCACGCGCCGCGGCGGCAAGGGCGTGATGGTCGTGCTGTCGGACTTCCTCATCAAGGAGGGATACGAGGCGGGCCTGAGGCTGCTCAAGGGGCAGGGGTACGACGTGTACGCGATCCAGGTTCTGTCCCCGCAGGAGATGGAGCCGACGATCGGCGGGGACCTGCGCCTCAAGGACATGGAGGATGGGGATGCGGCGGAGGTGACGATCACCGCGCCGCTGATCCGGAAGTACAAGCAAATCATGAACGCCTACTGCAACCGCCTGCACCAGTTCTGCACGCAGCGGGACATCATCCACATGACGGTGAAGAGCGATATGGCGGTGGATGCGCTGGTGCTGGATTACCTGCGGAGGAGGGGGTTGTTGCGATGACAAGCCGAGTGATCACGATCGCGATCGCAACGACAGCTGGCGGGCTCGGTGCAGGATGCTCCACGACTCGGTGTCCCGACGACATCGTCCAACCCTGGGGTCTCATTCTCAGTTGCGCTCCGAACGA
>DASZWV010000138.1:0-6369 GCA_035546115.1 Phycisphaerales bacterium | reverse complement strand
GCGCCGCCGGCTCGCCGGTGGGCGTCCTCAGCCCGCTCCAATCGACGCGCCCGATACTCCGCCCGTTGCACCGGTCGGGGCTTGCGAGCCTTCGCACGGGCAACCAGGGCCAGCAGATCGGGCGGGATGGGCCAAACTCTCATCGCCGCCCCCAGCGACCATGGGCCAACGCGAAGTAACGGACAAAAAAAGGGATGGACCCCATCCTCATCGGCCACCCTCCCCTCCCGTGGGCTTGCTCGCGGCCACCATCGGCACGATGGTGAGGTGGTGGCACGACAACCCCATCGAGACCAGCGGGAAACAGGGGTTTAGGTTCCAGTGCCAGCATCACCCGCGTGCGCTCGCGACGATCGCCAGCACGGCCGCGCGGAGGGCGGGCGGGAGCGTGGGCCATGCTCCACACACCCGGGCGAGGTCGGGGTCGGAGGGCGATTCCGATGCCGCGTGCGGGCCTGGGTGCGGGCAGTGTGACGCAACCCCAGCATTTTCAAGGGGCATCGGCGTTTTTGTAAAGCGCAGGTCGTCGGTTCGATTCCGACAGGTGGCTTTTGGCAGAGTTGGGCAGGCCAGCGCCTCACTCCAATCGTGCTTCCGCCGAGGCTGTGGACGAGCGCATCACCTCGCCTCTTGGTGGATCAGGACAAGCTCCTGCATATCGCGGAAAACACGGGCCAGGCTTCGCGGGAGCGTGACCTGCCGACTCGGACGATCGCCCAGCACGCCCTCCTGGAGCAGGCAGGACCTGCTGTCGCCGACCACCAGCACCGGGAGCGCGTCGGGGGCGCGATTCGCCGCGGCCGCATCGGCGCACTTGTCGTCGAGCAGGCCCTTGGCCGCCATGCGCTCTTGGGGCGAACGGATTCGGAGCGTGATGAGGTTCGGATCGTCGCATGCCGCGCCGTCGAAGAGAGCACGCACCATGATCGAGACGGGATCGATCTCGGGCCGCAACGCGAGCGGGAGCGGACGGACGCTCCCGAGCCTGTTGCGAACCGTGTCGAGATACGGCGGTCCCGGCTCCCCGGCGTGCAAGAGCATGTTGACCCGGAGATCGGCGAGCTCCTCGTGCGCCCGCGCGAGCAACTCGCCCACCCTCGCGGCGTCGAGGCGGAGATGATCGACGAACTCCTCGATGGAGTAGAGCACCTCGTTGCCGCTGCACCCCGCGAGCATCGCGTGGGCCAGGCGGTTGGCCAGGGCGAGGAGGATCACATCGTCGGCCGAGCGGGGCGCCGTCGCCTTGATGTTCGCAACGCTCAGGTGGTGCAGCGCGACCGGGGCGATCATCGTTGGAGAGAAGTTCCAGTGCCGCAAGAGCCGGTCGGTGATGTCGGCGTGGTTGACCAGCAGCAGGCGCGATTCCACCGTCTCCAGAGGGAGCCCCAGGCGATCGGCGGTCTGGACGACTCTGGGATAGTGCTCGGGCAGATGCTCGGCGTAGAGCAACCGTCCGAGATCGTGCAGCAGACCCGTGGTGAACATGGTCTCGCAGTGCTCCGAGGGTCTGCCGAACGCGCGGGAAAGCCGCGACGCCATGAGGCCGCAGGCCGCGGAGTGCTCCCAGAACCAGTCGGCCCGGAAGACGTCCGAGCCGGAGAACGAGCCGAAGGCGTCGAGCACCGCCACGCTCATGACCGCCGAGCGGATCTGGGCCAGCCCGATCCGCGCGACGGCCTTGGCCACGTTGTCCACCCGGTCTCCTCGCGCGTAGAGGGTGGAGTTGGCCATCTTCAGCATGCGCAGCGACAGGGCCTGGTCCTGCCGGATCGCGTTCACGATCGACTGGACGGAACTCTCGGCCCGGCCGGTCAGGGTCAGCACCTGCTGGGCCGCGGGCCTGAGTGCCCGAACGCTCGCCGTCTCGGCGAGCATCGAATCGATCAGCTCCGAGCGCGAGATGATCGGCTTGAGCGATCGGAGCGCCTCCATGGCGCGCTCGTCGGTCATCGGGCCGTCGCTCGACCGGACCTCGGGCGGCAGCCACGGCTCGAGAGTCCGCCCGACCGGGGCCACGCTCGGCCTCGGCGCATCGCCCGCGACCTGCGCCGATAGCGGCGCGGCGGCACGTCGCGCAGGCGCACGCGCCGCACGCGGAGCGTATGGTTCCGACTTTGGTGCGCCGCCGGCCGCGCGAGCGGATGGTCCGCTCACGGACGCCGCGAACGTCTCCACCTGCTCGACCAATCCCGGCACCCAGTTGTCTTTCTTGATGATGATCCCCGAGACGCCCAGCTTGGCCACACAGAGCACCACCTCGCGCAGCGGCGTCGCCGTCACCATGAACACCGGCGTGTGTGCGATCGCGGGATCGCTCCGGATCATCGCCAGGCACGCGGGGCCGTTGATGCCGGGCATCTCCATGTCCAGGAGGACCGCGTCGAACGCCCCGCGCCGCAGTTCGGCCAGACCGATCTCGGCCGATTCCACGCCGGTCAGCCGGTGTCCGGCCTTCTCCAGGAACTTCTTGACCAGCGCCAGAACCTCCGGCGCATCGTCGATATAGAGAATGTCCGCCATCCTTTGCTCCTGGGGCCACCGTTCCTCTCGGCCCCGACCGGCACCGCGTTGTTCGCGAGCCACCCGACAAGGCACGCTTCATTCCGGTCCCACCTCCACGTTCGCGGGCTACAAGGCCCGCTCTGAGAGCATCACTCCGCTGGCCTTGCCCATCCACGCCGCGCATGTCGCCAGGAGCAAGGCCTTGTCGATCGGCTTTGTGGAGTAATCGTCGCACCCCGCATCGAGGCACCGGTCCTTGTCCTCGGCCATGGCGTGGGCCGTCAGCGCGACGATCGGGATCGTCGATCCTCGCTCGCGCAGCGTGCGGGCCAGTGTGTACCCATCCATCTCCGGCATCTGCATGTCGGAAACGAGGAGGTCGAATGGCTTGCCCGCCGCCTCGGCCATCTCGAACTTCATGAGCGCGATCTTCCCATTGTCGGCGACCTCCACTTCCGCACCGGCCCTGCGAAGGTGGAACGCGATGAGCCGCTGATTGTCCGGGCCATCCTCCGCCAGCAGGATTCGACCTCGAAGCGCAACCGCCGGTGCGGTGGCCTTGGGCGGCCCGGCGGTCTGAACGGAGTTCAGGTCCGAGATCACGCCGCTGCCCGCGACGGGCTCCATCGGAATGACAAGGCGGAAGCACGAGCCCTTCCCAGGCTCGGTGCGGATGAGTTTGACGTCGCCGCCCATGAGGCTGGCCAGTCGGCGGCTGATGGTCAGCCCGAGGCCCGTGCCGCCGAACCGGCGAGTGACGCTCGAATCGGCCTGGCCGAAGGGCGAGAAGACGCGTGCCACCTGTTCCTCGGTCATCCCCGCGCCGGTGTCCTCCACGTCGAAGACCAGCCGAGAGCCCTCCTCTGAGCCGCCAAGCTCCGCCATGCCCGCGGTGATGGTGACGCCGCCCCGCTCGGTGAACTTGACGGCGTTGCCCACGAGGTTCATCAGGATCTGGCGCAAGCGCGTCGGGTCGCTGAGCACGCGCTCGGGGATCAGGTTCGCCAGGGCGACCCTGAGCGTGATGCCCTTCCCAGTGGCCCGCGAACGCATGAGGCTCTCAACGTCGTGCAGAACCTTGGGGATGTGCGTCTCGATGCGCTCGATGGCCATCCGGTCGGCCTCGATCTTGGAGATGTCCAGGATGTCGTTGATGACCGTCAGAAGGTGCTTGCCCGCCTCCTTGATGGTGTTGACGGTCTGCACGCGGCTCGCGGGCGCGGCGGCGAGGTCGCCGTCCTCCGCCAGCAGGTCGGTGAAGCCCAGGATCGCCGTCAGGGGCGTGCGGATCTCGTGGCTCATGTTCGCCAGGAACTCGCTCTTGGCCCGGCTGGCCGCCTGGGCGGCGTCGCGGGCCTTGACCAGTTCTTGACGGGCCAGGTACGACTCCGTGACGTCCTGGAAGGCCCCGTACAGGCGCATCGTCCCATCGGCGCGGCGCTCGGCCTTGCCGATGCCGCGCACCCACAGGTTCCTCCCGCTGGGGGTCGTGAACGCAACGGTGTAGTCGAACGGCTCGCCCGTCTCGATGGTCTTCCGGACGTGCCCAGCGACGATCTTCCGCGACTCTTCCGGGAAGAACGAGAGGGACGAGTCGAGCGTGGGGTCGTAGGTCGCCGGGAGCTCGAAGATCCGGTAGATCTCGCTGGTCCACACGACCTTGCCCGTCGTCGAGTCGAGCTCCCACCCGCCGATGCGGGCGGTGCGGCCCATCTCCTCCTGCACCTGGCCCATGTGCCGCAGGGCCTCCTCGGCCCGCTTGACCGTGGTGATGTTCAGGTGCGAGACCACCGCGAAGCGCCCCTGCTCGCGCGAGAACCCCCGGATCGAGCAGAGGAACCATCGATTCTCGGTGGGCGAGTTGCAGGCGTACTCGATCGGCGCCGGCTCGGCCTCACCCGACAGCACGTCCCGCACCGCCGCCGCGATCCGGCCCGCCTCCGGGCAGACCGCCTCGGCCTGATCGCACGCCGCGAGATAGTCGGCGCCCTCCAGGACGTCGCGTCCGGTCCCGCCGTTGGCGAGCGCGAACTCGCGCCACGCTCTATTGACCGAGAGGATTCGCCCGTCGCTCCCGAGCACGACGGTGTGCGAATCGAGCGAGTCGATGGCGCTGCGGAGGAACGCCTCGGCGTTGCGCATCGCCTCGTCGGCCCGCCGCCGCTCGGTGATGTCGCGTGTCACCGCCAGGATCGCCTCGACGTTTCCGGCGCCGTCGCGCATGGGCACGACGTGTGCGTCCAGCCAGCGCCGGGTGCCCTTGAGGCCCCGGACCTCGAAGGCGATCGTGCCGGCCTGGCCGTCCGACACCCGAGCGTGCACGTCGGCGTACGCGGCGTGATGCTCGGGGAGGACGAAGTGCTTGAGCGTCAGGCTGCGGACCTGCGCCACCGATTCGGCCTCGAGCATGGCCAGTCCGGCGGGGTTCATCTCCAGCAGCACCCCGTCCGGGGAGAGCAGCTTGACGCACTCGGGCTCGGCGTCGATGATCGTCCGCAAGCGCCGCTCGCTCTCGGCCAACCGCCGCTCCGCCTCCTTGCGGGCCGTGATGTCCATGCGGATGGCCACGAACTTCTCGATCGTTCCGTCCGCGCCTCGGAACGGCGTGATGGTGGTGTCGGACCAGAAAAGCGTGCCGTCCTTGGCGCGGTTGCACACCTCGGCCCGCCATGGCTGCCCGGAGGAGATCGCTCGCCACGCGCCGGCCCAGAACTCGCCGGGGTGGGTGCCGGAGCTGACGATGCGGTGGTCGCGACCGAGCAACTCATCGCGGGCGTGCCCGCTCACGGTGCAGAACGCGTCGTTGGCTTCGATGATCACCCCGGCGCCGTCGGTGACCGTCACGGCGAAATGGTCGGTCACCGCGGCCCAGAGCGTGCGGCTCTCGCGCAGGGCGCCCTCCGCGGTCGCCCGCAGCGCCCGCTGCGCGCGAACCGACTCGGCCAGGTCCGACACGCGGCGGCCGGCGCTCCCGGCAAGCACGACGGCCAGGCCCACCAGCACGAGCATGCCGACGATGGATGCGGAGCCGGCGCGCCAGATCGCGGTGTTGAGCGATTTCCGAAGCTCGCCCCGCACCGTCGCGGTGCGGTCGCTGGCGATCGCTCGCAGTTGCTCCTGCAGCCCGCGCGCCAGGTTGAGCGAGGCGGACCCCGCTTCCTGGACCGCCCGCTGCGATCGCCGCAAGTCCCGTCCCTCCTGGTATCCCTTCAAAATGCCGCCGATCCCTGAGTCCCCGTCGCCCCTCAAGGCCACCGCGATGTTCCGGGCGGCCGCGACCCACGAGTCGGGCCGCGAGCCCGCCCCGCTTGCCCGGTTCCCGGTGTCCCCGCCGTTGGCCGCATCCAAGGTTGATGCGAGGTTGAGCAGTCGCTCGAGCGACGGTTCGAGGTGGTTGTTGACGGCGTCGTTCACCGCGTCCTCATCCTGATTGCCCTCAAGGTCCTTCACCAGGAGCCCGAGCTCGAGGGCCTCCACCAGAAGCGGCTGCAGCGCGGGCTCCCGGCCCGCGGGGCCGGGCTCGCCCCTGGCCCTGACGGCCGCCAATCGAGCCCGTCCATCAGCCCGGGAGATCTTGCTGCGCAGCCGGAGCATCGCGTCGCTGAACCTTGCCTGGTCGGTCCGCATCAGAAGATCGTGCTCGGCCATCGCGGCCGACAACTCGCGGGCCCTGGTGAGCGTCTCGTCCAGGTGTGCGAAGAGCTGGCGGGAGGACGCGACGAGGTCGGCCATCGCGGCCTGCTGCTCGCCGTGCACCAGCGAGGCGAGCGTGCCCAGGTCCGGTGGTGCGGCGACTCTGGCTCGCGCATCCGCGCTGGGCGCGGACTCGGCCGCGCCGGCGGCGCGGAAACCCACGGTGACGGCCGG
>DASZWV010000137.1:0-2762 GCA_035546115.1 Phycisphaerales bacterium | reverse complement strand
AGGACTTCGTTGCGCTGCTGGGGGCGATCAAGGCGGACCGGTCGACGCTGGTGGCGCTGAGCGACTCGCACGAGCCGGTGCGGAAGAGCGCGAGGAACCTGGAGAGCGTGACGCTGGTGCCGGCGCACCAGCTGACGTGCTTCGAGATGCTCAACCACCGGTACCTGGTGATCACCAGGGCGGACCTGGAGGCGTTCCTGAAGGGACCCTCTTCGCAGATCGACAAGGATGCGAAGATCAATCCGCTCGGGCGCGAGGGCGCGCGGAGCGCGGCGGCACCCCGGAAGAAGGAGGCGGCGTAACCCATGGAAGCGCACTACGTCATCAAGCGCCCGGCGGTGACCGAGAAGGGCACGTTCGCGATGAACGAGCAGAACCGGTACACCTTCGAGGTCGACCCGAGGGCGACGAAGAACGACATCAAGACGGCGATCGAGTCGCTGTACAAGGTGAAGGTGGCGCGGGTGAACACGCTCACGCGTCGCGGGAAGTTCCGGCGGATGAAGTACGGCCTGACGCAGATGCCGGCGACGAAGACGGCGATCGTCAAGCTGGAGGAAGGAAGCACGATCGAGCTGTTCTGATTTCGCCGGCCTTCGCCGGCGAGGCTGATTACGCCGGCCTTTGCCGGTGGGAAGACGACGACACGAACGAACGAGACTGACCATGCCCATTCGCATTTACAACCCCACGAGCGCCGGCCGACGCAACGCGTCGGTGAACGCGCACGCCGAGGTGACGAAGTTCACTCCGGAGAAGTCGCTGCTGGCGCCGCTCCCGAAGACCTCGGGGCGGAACCACCACGGCAAGATCACGGTGCGCGGTCGCGGCGGCGGCGCGAAGCGCCAGTACCGCATGATCGATTTCCGGCGCAACGACCGGGACGGTCAGGCGGCGACGGTGGTGGGGATCGAGTACGACCCGAACCGGTCGGCGCACATCGCGCTGCTGGAGTATGCCGACGGGGTGAAGCGGTACATCATCGCCCCCGTGGGGCTCAAGGCGGGCGAGAAGCTGGACTCCTCGGGCGATGGGCCGGTGGACCCGAAGGTCGGCAACAACATGCGGATGCGCGACATCCCGACGGGCCTGGACGTGCACTCGGTGGAGATGCAGCCGGGTCGCGGGGCGCAGATCTGCCGGAGCGCGGGGACGTTCGCCCGGCTGATGAACAAGGAGGGCGACTACGCGACGCTCCAGCTCCCCTCGGGCGAGGTGCGGAAGGTGCACATCGACTGCCGCGCCACGATCGGGCAGACGGGGAACATCGACCACCAGAACCGGAAGCTGGGCAAGGCGGGGTTGAACCGCCACATGGGGGTCCGGCCGATCACCCGCGGCATCGCCAAGAGCCACAACGCCCACCCGCTGGGCGGCGGCTCGGGTCGATCCAAGGGCAACCGTCCGCCGGTGGGCCCGACGGGCGTGGAGGCCAAGGGCGGCAACACGCGTGATCCGAAGAAGCACTCGTCGAAGCTGATCATTCGTCGGCGGGTGAGCAAGCGGTACGGGCAGAAGCTGTAAGAGTTGGCAGGCATCGAGGCATCAAGGCATCGAGTTCGAAGAAGAAGGCAAGCACCTATGAGCCGTAGCAGCAAGAAGGGACCGTTTGTGGATGAGCGTCTGTTCCGCCGGGCGGAGCGGCTCAACCAGATGGGCAAGCGCGAGCCCATGAAGACGTGGAAGCGCGCGTGCACGATCGTGCCGGAGTTCATCGGGCACACCTTCAAGGTGCACAACGGGAACAAGTTCAACGACGTGTTCATCACCGAGGACATGGTGGGGCACAAGCTCGGGGAGTTCTCCAACACGCGGACGTTCCGCGGGCACACGAACAAGAAGGAAGGCATCGAGGGCGGCGAGAAGTCGGGAGCGGAGGCGGCGCCTCCGGCGAAGAAGTGAGTGAATGAGCCAGGGCACACGGGCCGGGAGGCCCGTGCCACGAGGGCAGGAAGGCACACGGGCCGGGAACGCCCGTGCCAGGACGACAGAAAGCACACGGGCCGGGAGGCCCGTGCCACGCGCAGGACTGACCATGAAGATCAACGGACCCAAGCTGAAGAAGATGAGCGAGGCCAAGGGGCTGAGCGTCGAGCAGCTCGCCCAGGCTGTGGAGCGGACGGGCCTTTCCGGCGGCCGCGCCGTGAGCGCGGTTGGGAACTGGATGCGCGGGAGCGATCATCCGCGCTGCAAGCGCGAGGACATCGTCGCGCTGGCGGGCGCCCTGGGGTGCGAGGTCGCCGAGATCGCGTCGTTCACGAGCGTGTTCAAGTATCACCGGGGCTCGCCGCGGAAGGCGAAGCTGCTCGTGGACCTGATCCGCGGGAAGGACTACGACACGGCGGTGAACCTGCTGAAGTTCACGACGCGACGCGCGGCGCTGGACATCCAGAAGGCGCTGTTCGCGGCGTGGGACGATGCGCAGCGTGCGGGGTGCGAGCGTCCGGAGGCGATGTACGTGACGCAGTCGATGGTGGGCGATGCGCCGCGGATGAAGCGGTTCCAGCCCAAGGACCGCGGCCGGGCCCACCCGATCATCAAGCGCATGACCCACATCACCATCGGCCTGGAGGAGCGGAAGTAAACCATGGGACAGAAGACTCAGCCATTCGGCTTCCGCGTCGGGATCACCGAGGCCCACCGCTCGCGCTGGTACGCCCCGAAGGCGGTGTACGGCGAGCTGCTCATCGAGGATGAGAAGATCCGCCGCTTCCTGGACAAGCGGCTCAACCGGCAGCCACCGCACGCGGCGGTGAGCGACA
>DASZWV010000136.1:0-4349 GCA_035546115.1 Phycisphaerales bacterium | reverse complement strand
GGGGGCCATCTGGCTTGTGTCCGCCCGGACCATGCTCGGCGTTTTCCGATCCCGCAAGACCGCCTCGCCCGAGCCCGCGCCCCAGCACGGGTGGTTCTATTTCGGGCTTTTCACGGCGATGCTGGTCGTGCCGTTGATCGTGGTCGCGATCGCCATGACGCGATGAGCCGGCGGGTGGCGCCGCCTTGACGTGGCGCTATCTTGCGGCTTTGCGCAAGGTAGTGCGGGAGTGCAAGGGCGTCCGAGCACGACCTTGCCCGGAGCGGCAAGTGGGGGGCCTGGTTTCAGAGATTCCCGGTCGTGTTTGCCGCGGTTGAAGGCGGCGGGGCCGCCCGCATTGAGCGGAGCCGCCGGATCAGCTTGATCATCATTATCGAGCCCACGCCGAGCGCGAACACGGGTATCACCGCGAGCCACAGAAGATCCTGCTTTGCGAACGCCGTCGAGAGGAGCGCGTGATCCGGGCTGGCCGGGTCGTACCAGACCACGAGCGGCTTGGCGGCGGTCGTGGCGGTGATCCACTGCTGGGCCTCCGCGAACGATTGCGTGTGGATCGGCGCGAGGTAGATGCGAGACCCCGTGTACGCATGGCCGCCGACGGAATAGTCGTACCACACGACGGGCGTGTAATACGCGTGGCCTCCCCCGTGGGAGCCGCCGCCGCCCCCGATCTGGATGTCCGTCGCGCGCACCGTGCCCGTCGTCTGGACATAGCGGCCAAGGCGGAAGCACTCCATGGAATACCGGAACGCGATGGATGCGAACACGATGCCCCACCCGAGAATGAACGCGATCCCCAGGAACAATGCAGCGAACAGCACCATCCGTCGAGGCGTTGCCATGTGCGGATTGTACTTTGGCTGCGCGTCTGGAGGCTGGGAATACCATCGCATGATGATGCGCCGCGAGATGGCCAGGCAGGCGTTCGCCACAAGAGTTCCGCCCGGGGATGCCGCGAAGCTCATTGCGCTCATGGTCGTGTTTGGCGCGGGCATGCTCTTGATTCAATGGCTCGCCACGTGGTCCGAGCACAACTGGCTGACCATCGTCGAACTGCCCTGGATGGCGGTCTGGTGGCTTGCCAGCTACCGGATACTTCGGCGGAGTGTTCTCGCCGACGCCTCTCCGCGCATGAGCCCCATTCCTCTCGGCAGGTGATCAGCGAGTATTCCAGCGCACGGTCGGTCCGATTCCGGGTGTCCGCTCCGCTTCGGCCTTCGCTTCCGCGAGCGATGCGAAGCCGCGACTGCTGCTGGTGAACTCGCCGCGCCGCGTGGTCGAGCCGTACTGGATGGAGTAGGTCACCATCGGGGCATCGTTTGCGATCTCGGGCGGATCCTCGTGATCGCCGCTCCCGTAGCGCACGGGCTCCCGCACGATGCGGATGTCACACTCGACGGTTCCCGCGTACAGGCACGTGCCTTCGGCAACGACGGTCGGGGGGGATGATGAGTCATCGCGGGACACGCACGAGCGTATGTTGGGAGGGGCGCCACCCGCCCTTCACCCCTGCGCCCACTGCGCCTCCCCCGCGCACCTCTGCGTGCCGCCTTCGCCCCGAGCCACGAGCGGTCCGGAAACTTGTCCGCCTCACGCAGGGCCGTTCGGAACGAGTCCGGTTTCGCGGCGCGCTCCTCTGGCTCGAGCCTGCGCTCCGCTTTGCCCGTCCTGGATGATCCACGGCCGGCGGAGAGGAGCGCGGGGTGGGCCGAGCGCTCTTCGCGGCCGGGCCCGGGCTTCTCCGGCTCGATCGGGAGTGCTTCGCGGCCGGTCTTGAGGAATCCGCGGCCGGGCCGGCGGCATCCAAGGCCGGCCGGGAGGAGTTCCCCGTGGCTCGGGAGGGCCGCAATCCGCGTTGCTGCGCCAATAAGCAGGGCGGACGTTGCGCTACGATGTGCCAATGGCTCGGAAACGCTTGAAGAAGGGCTCCGGAGTGACCACCTTTTCTGGTCGGAAATCGCCTGTTGTGGTGAGTTCGAACGGTCGGACGTCGAAGATGGGGCGGCATGCGCCCGGCTCGGAGAGCCGGGGTACCCGGGGGGCTCGGAGGGAAGAACCCGGCTCGGAGAGCCGGGCCACCCAGATTCCCGATGTGCAGGCCTCGGGGGATACGCGGAACGTTGCGATCGATCGCGTGGGCGTGAAGGATGTGACGTATCCCATCCGGCTGAAGGTCGAGAGTGGGGGGGAGCAGACGACCGTCGCGAAGATCAACATGTACGTCGCCCTGCCGCACTATCAGAAGGGGACGCACATGTCGCGGTTCCTGGAGGTGCTGAATGAGCACGAGGGGGCGATCGCGCCGTCGGATATTCCCAAGATCACCGAGGCGATCCGCGAGCGTTTGAACGCCGAGACGGCGCACTTCCAGGCGGAGTTCACGTACTTCATCACCAAGCCCGCGCCGGTGACCGGGGCACCGGGGCTGATGGACTATCGGGTGCGGTTCGAGTGCACGGCGAGCCGGGATGGGAGCAAGGACGATTTCCAGATGGCCGTGGCAGCGCCCGCGACGAGCCTGTGCCCGTGCTCGAAGGAGATCTCGGCGTATGGGGCGCACAACCAGCGGTGCGTGATCGAGGCGAAGGTGCGGATGGCGCCGGGTGGTGGGGGGGCCACCTTGTGGATCGAGGATCTGGCGGCGATCATCGAGGGTTCGGCGTCGTGCCCGGTGTACGCCGTGCTCAAGCGGCCGGATGAGAAGTTCGTGACCGAGGCCGCGTACGACAACCCGAAGTTCGTCGAGGACATCATCCGCGACCTGGCCCTGGCGCTCAACAGGGAGAAGCGGGTGCTGAGCTACGAGATCTCGAGCGAGAACTTCGAGAGCATCCACAACCACAACGCGTACGCCCAGATCACGCGGGACAAGAGGAAAGGCGGTTGAAACACGGGGGGCCACCGAGGGCCGCGGAGGCGAGCACGGAGAGATGGCGGGGAATGGCCGAATGCTCGTGCCGTTTCCGCCCTCCACGGCTGACTTCGGTTCCGGCCCACCTCTCCTCTCCCATTGCGTGTTCTCTCCGTGGCCCGCCGTGCCCTCCGTGTTTCAAGGGCCTTGACAAGCCTCAGAACTCGCCGCGTGCGATGAGCGTTTCGATCGCCGCGATGTCGGGCGCGGGCGGGCGGTCGGCGGTGAGCTTCCTGACCTTGTCGCGGATCGTCGCGTGGGCCCGCTCGACGCCCTTGCCCGAGCGCAGCGGGCGGTGATGCTCCAGCGCCTGCGAGGCGCAGAGAAGCTCGATCGCCACGACGCACCGCGTGAGGTCGAGGGCCCGGCGGGCCTTGGCGGCGCTGCGCGGGCCGAAGGAGTTGTAGTCCTCCATGCCCGCGCTGGTGGAGAGGTTCGCCACGCTCGCGGGCGTGCACAGGCCGATGATCTCGTTGCACGCCGCGGCCGCGGTGTACTGAGCGATCATCAGGCCCGAGTGCAGGCCGGGCGATGGGCTGAGGTAGGGGGGCAGGCCGGTCTCCGGGTCGAATCCCGAGAGCATGTGGTAGATGCGACGCTCGGCGATGCCGGCGACATGCGAGCAGGCGATGGCCGCCAGGTCGAGCGCGACGGCCAGCGGCATGCCGTGGAAGTTGCCGCCGGAGAGGATCTGGACCTCGACGCCCTGGCGCCTCGATGCCCTGGCGCCCTTTGACGCCGCGAACACGAGGGGATTGTCCGTGACCGCGCCAAGCTCGCGCTCAATCACCGAGCGAACGTGCTGGAACGAATCCCACGCCGCGCCGAGCACCTGCGGGGCGCAGCGGAGCGAGTACGGGTCCTGCACGCGCGGGTCGTTGAGGGCGTGCGAGGGGATGATCCGGCTGCCCTTGATGAGCCCGCGGAGCCGCGCGGCGATGAGCATCTGCCCCGGCTGGCGGCGGGCCTCGTGCAGGCGCTCGTCGAGGAACTCGTCGGTCGCGCGGCAGGCGTCGATGGACATCGCGGCGGCGGCCAGGGCGGCCTCGAACACCCGCTCGAACTCGCGCACGAAGAGGGCGCCCTGCGCGGCCATCAGGTGCGTGCCGTTGATGAGCGCGAGCCCTTCCTTGGCCCCGAGCGAGACGGGCGCGATCCCCGCCCGCTTCATCGCCGCGCCGCCGGGCATCACCCGCCCGCCGATCTCGGCCTCGCCCTCGCCGATGAGCACGAGCGCGACGTGCGCGAGCGGGGCCAGGTCGCCGGAGGCCCCGACCGAGCCGGTCTGTGGAACAACCGGCGTCACCCCGGCGGGGGGGGCGTTGAGCATCCGCACGAGCGTCTCGACCACCACGGGCCGAACGCCCGAGTGTCCGCGCGAGAGCGACCCGGCAAGGCAGAGCATCATCCCGCGCACGACCTCGCGCGGCAGCGGGTG
>DASZWV010000135.1:0-4585 GCA_035546115.1 Phycisphaerales bacterium | reverse complement strand
CCGCCGAGAAACAGCGCCTTGCCGCCCAGCAGCCGCGAAGGGTCCACCCCGAACCGCCGCGCATTGGCGAAGATGTCCATCGCGGCGCGGAAGTTCGACCGCAGCATCTGCCGCGACACGGGAATGTACTTGTCCCCCGCCGTCGTTCCCGACGTCTGCGCAAAGTCGCGCACCAGCCCCGGCCAGAGCACATCCCGCTCGCCGCCCTCGCGCATCCGCGCCACCAGCCCGCGGAACGCCGCATAGTCCGCGATCGGCGTCGCCTTCCGATACGCCGCGACGATCTCCGACTCCGGCAACTCCGCCAGGCGCGCAAACCCTCGCCCGCGCCCGAACTCCGTCTCCGCCGCGTACCTGAGCAACCGGCGCAGCTGCACGGCCTGGATCCGCGCCGTGTTCTCCTGCCAGTATCGGGTGTCGCTCAGCCTCGCGACCCGCCGCCGCAAGCGCGCCTTGAGGCCCAGGCCCACCAGCGACGTCCATCGCTTGTGGCCGGGCTGCTTGGGCGGCTGGGATGAGCGGTTCATGGAGCGCTGCGCGCCGGCGACTCGAGTTGGCCTGCAAACTCGAGAATCGCCGCCGCGAACTCCTCCGGCTTCTCGATCATTGGCGCGTGTCCGCAGTTGTCGAACCACACGAGGCGCGAGCCGGGGATCGACCGCCGGAACCCCTCGGCGGCTTCCGGCGGCGTCACGACGTCCTGCCGCCCCCAGATGAGGAGCGTCGGCGTGCGGATGTCCCGCATCCGCTCGCCAAGGTGATCCTTGCGCGCCGAGCGTGACAGCTTCACCATCGCCCGCGCCCCGCCCCGGTTGTTCAACTCCGCGTACGCCCGATCCACATCCGCCGCGCGCATGTGCGACTGGTCGTGGAACAGCTCCCCGATCTTCCGCACCAGCCACTCGCGGCTGGGCCGCGTCTGGATGTCCGACACCGTCGATCGCTCGACAAACCCGCTCGCCCCCGCGAGCACCAGGCCCCGAACCAGGGACGGCTCCTCCAGCGCAAGCCGCGTCGCGACATGGCCGCCGAACGAGTTGCCCACCAGCACCCCCGGCTCGGACTTCAGGTACTCCCGGAGAAACCTTGCCGTCAGTTCCGTCGCCCCGTGGATAGAGCAATGCTCGCCGCGGAGCGCCAGCAGGGGCAGCTCGAACATGACGCACCGCACCCGGGCCCGAACGCGAATCGCCACATCCTCCCAGTGCTCGTTGAGCCCCACCAGGCCGTGCAGGAAGACAAACGGCACCCCGCCAAGGCGTCCCGAATCGAAGACCTTGGCCTGCAAACCCTCGGATCCGGGAATCGCCCAGCGCGTCTCCCGCGCAGCATCCGCGCCCGACCCGACCGGGCTGGAGACAACGGACAGGGGATTGGTCCTCAGAGCGGTCACGACAGAATGGCGGTCCCATCGTACCGCGCGGCGGCCAGACCCGCGCGCCCGATCCCGGACAAACACCGTCAATCAAGCCCCCAACCGACACCCAGCCCGCTCAAACAGGTGCCGCCCCATCCACGCGTCCATCGACGAGCCGCACGATCCGATCCGCCCGGGCCGCCACGCGCGAGTCGTGCGTCACCATCACGATCGTCCGCTTCTGCACTCCTCCCTGGGCCGCGGCGTCGCGCGTGTGCGCCACCGCATCGAGAATCGCCTCCCCCGTCTTCTGATCGAGGTTGCCCGTCGGCTCATCCGCCAGGAGCAGCGGCGGATCGTTGATCAGCGCCCGGGCGATCGCCGTCCGCTGCCGCTCTCCGCCCGAGAGCTCCGCGGGCCGGTGGTTCAGCCGATGCGACAGACCGAACGATCCGAGGATCGCCTCCGCCTGCTGGACGAGCGCGGCCCGGTTCACCATGTACCCCCAGCGCCCGTGGAGGTTCATCGCGGGCAGCAGCGCGTTCTCCAGCACCGTCAGCTCCGGCAGCAGGTGGTAGAACTGGAACACGAAGCCGACCGACTCATTGCGGTACGCGTCGAGTTGCCGCACGGACATCTCCGTGAGTTCCATGCCGCGAAATCGAACCGAGGTCTGCTCCCCCTTGCGGTCGGGCCGATCCAGCCCGCCCAGGATGTGCATGAGCGTGCTCTTGCCGCTGCCCGACGCCCCGAGGATTGCGATCCACTCACCCTCGCGCACCGTCAGCGACACGCCGTGCAGCACCGGCACATCCACGCGCCCCAGCTTGTAGGTCTTGTGCACGTTCGCGCACGACAGAATGCTCGCGCCCGCGACCGTTGCGCTCGCTTGTCGCCGGGGTTCGGTCTTCAGACTCGCCAAGAGGTCGTTTCTCCCGTTTTCACATTCGACATCGGACATCCGAGATCGAGTCACTCGAACCGGAGCGCCCGCACCGGGTCCATGTTCGCCGCCCGGACCGCCGGAACCAGCGCACCGAGCAAGCTCAGCACCAGCGCGCAGATCCCCACCTTCGCCAGCACATCCGGCCGCACCTTGTTGGGGATCTCCGGCAGGTAGTACACGCTCGGGTCCCACACCTGGATCCCCATCGCCCGCCCCAGCCACTCGTGGATCGGGTTGATGTTCCACACGATCGCCGTTCCCAGCGCCAGGCCCGAGATCGCCCCCACCACCCCGATGATCGCCCCGTACCGGAGCCAGACCCACGCCACGCCCGAGCGCGAGCACCCCACGCTCCGCAGGATCCCGATGTCCTTGGTCTTCTCGTTCACCATGGACCAGAAGATCGACAGGATCAGCACCGTGCAGACCAGCGACACCAGGAGCAGCATGAGCAGGATCGTGACCGTCTCCTTCTCCACCTGGCCGATGAACACCGCGAAGCTCCGCTCCCAGGTCGAGATCCCGCGCGAGGTCTCCATCTGCGCCGCCGACGGCACGTGCCCCCCGTGCGCCGCCGCGAACTCGCCGTAGATTTCGATCGCCCGCTTCCGCAGGGCCTCCGAGGTGATCCCCGGCCTGGCCCGCACCAGCACCGTCGTCACCTTCGCCGGCTCGGTGCGCAGCGCGGTGCTCTCGGGCGGATGCTCGTTCATCCCCTCGCCCTCGATGGCGTACGGGTTCACCGGCCCGGCCTGGAGCACCTTCCCCTCCTCCATCTTCAGCAGTTTCTGCAGCACCGACAGATGCACGAGCATCGTCTTGCTGTCGGTCTCGAAGAACCCCGTGCGAAACTCGTTCGCCACCGGCAGCTTGAGCGAGCGCGTCGCGATGTCCCGCCCCGTCTTGTCCATCGGCAGCACGGTGATCGTCACGCTCCGCGACGGCAGGAACGCCGACGACCAGATGTTCTGACCATCCGGCCGGCGGGCCGCGACGAACTCCGGGATCTTGTACCACCCCCCCGGCTGTCGCTGGCTCAGCCCGCCGAGCTCGATCCCCAGGCACGCCGCCGGCCGGTCCTCGCCCGTTCGCGGGTCCGTCACCATGAGCCGGCGCCCATCCTCCAGCATCTGCTGCCAGGTGCGAAACGACCCAGCGGGCGGCGGCTCCACCGGCCGATCGTCCAGAAACGGCGTCTCCTGCAGCATCCGCTCGGTCTTCTGCGGCCACGCCGGATCCAGGCGCGGGTCCATCGCCCGCTGCTTCGGCGCCAGCGAATACACGTAGTCCTCGAACTTCTTCCGCCAGTCCGGACCATCCGACTTCGAGAGCTTCACGTACTCCCGCCCGACCACATCCGAGTGCACCGCCTCCGTCCGCGGCCGCCACCAGATCGCCTCGTCGTAGTTGCCGATCTTCGCGTACCGCTCATCCACCCCCTGGATCGTCGCCGCGACCGCGCGATCGTCCGGCAGGCTCACCATCCCGTACGTGCGGATCACCGGCGCCGCCGCGGCCACCATGGGGTCCTTCTCCAGCCGCGAGATCAGGTCCTCGTAGTACCCGAATCCCACCGTCGGCCACGTGATGGAGACATCCCCCTCCCTCTTCCGCCCGATGTCCTTGAACACATCCAGAAACCCGCCCATGATCGACCACACCACCAGCGTGATCATGCAGCACACGGCGACCGAGAGCATCGCCAGCCACGGCATGATCTTGCTGGTCAGGTAGCGGCGGGTGAGGAGGGACTGGTACACGGGGAGATGAGGGTACACGCACGTGGCGCGGCCGTACGTGGCGGGCCTCTCCCATGAAATACACGGCCCGCCCGCCGTCGGTTCACCCTCGTGCCGATTCCCGGGTGCGCGGTTCCCGCCGCCCTTTGAAGCTCCGAACCCCGCCCGCCCGATGCACACCGCATCGCGCCCTGTCCGTTCGCCCGCGCGCACTGCTCCGAACGGCCCCCACCACCGCTGGGAAAGGGACCCCCATGCCCCATCTCGACACCGGAAACACCGGCTTCATGCTCCTGTGCTGCAGCCTCGTCATGCTCATGACGCCCGGACTCGCCTTCTTCTACGGCGGCCTGGTCGGCCGCAAGAACGTCCTCACCATCATGATGCAGTCCTTCGTCTCCATGGGATGGACCAGCATCATCTGGTACCTCTGCGGCTTCTCCATGTGCTTCAGCGGCGACAAGGCCCATGGCACGGATCTCGCCGGCATCATCGGCAACCTCGACCTGGCCTGTCTCCGCGGCATCACCCTCTCCACGCCTT
>DASZWV010000134.1:0-7701 GCA_035546115.1 Phycisphaerales bacterium | reverse complement strand
AACCTCGGCACCCTCCGCAATCGCATCACCTTTGAATAACGAGGCATGGGCCTCCCGGCCCATGTGCAGTACGTATGAAGTGGCATGGGCCTCCCGGCCCATGTGCGAGTCTCGTCCTGCCACTCCACCATTCAAACTTCCAAGGCCCCCTCAACCACCCGCCCAAGCCGCATTATCGATCAACCGCACCGCCCCCACCCGCGCCGCAATCAACGCCCGCCCCGGCCTTCCAGCCTCATACCGCTCCAGCGTCGCCGCATCCCGCACCACCGCATACTCCACATTCAACCCGCGCTCCGCAAGCACGCGCCCCATCTCCGCCTCCGCCTCGCCCACCGACCCAAGCCCCGCCGCCCGGCACAGCGCCTCCGACAAACCCCGAGCCCGCACCCGCTCATCCCCTTTCAAGAACACGTTCCGGCTCGACATCGCCAGCCCATCCGCCTCGCGCACCGTCGGCACCCCGACAATCACAATCCCCATCCGCTCCTGCTCCACCATCGCCGAGATCGCCCGAAGCTGCTGCCAGTCCTTCTCGCCAAAGTACGCCCGCGCCGGCCGCGTCAGATCGAACAACCGCTTGACAACCTGGCACACCCCCGCAAAGTGCCCCGGCCGCAGGCGATCCTCCAGCCCCGGCTCCGTCGCCACTCGCGGCAACCGCGGCACCGCCACCACCTCACGCGGCGGATACATCACTTCCAGGCCCGGCGCAAACACCGCATCCGCCCCCGCCCGCTCACACCCCGCCACATCCGCCTCCAGCGTGCGCGGATACCGCTCCAGATCCTTCGGGTCATTGAACTGCGTCGGGTTCACAAACACGCTCACCACCACCGGCCCCCCGCCGCCCGCTCGCGCCGCCCGGATCAGCGCAAGATGCCCCTCGTGCAGCGCCCCCATCGTGGGCACGAACACGCATCCGCGCAGCGGCCCCAGCCCTCGCGCATCGGTGACAACTCGCATGGACCAAGGATACCAGCCGAACTCAGCTTCTCGGCAGCAGCGACGCCAACCACGCCTTGATCGACTCGGCCTGCGGCAGGGGCGCCAGGTTCAGCGTCGTCCGGTACAGCCCATCCCCGTCGTACTCGCACCTGGTCACCCGTCCGAACAACGGCGCGGGGCGATCGTCGATCAGGTGCACCGCCACCACGATCTCCCGGTCCTCGTAGCACAGCCGCCGCGACCGGAACACGATGTGCCCCCGGCTGATCTCGCACGACTTGCCCGACCACCCCGGACCCGGTCGCCCGCGCCCATCCAGCTCCGTCAGGTCGATCTCGGCCTTGAACGGAAACGCCGCCCGCCCGGACCCCGCCGGCCCGCCGTGCAGCGTCTCCGCAGGGACCGCCGGAGCGGCCGCCCGCACCGGCGACTTCGAGTTGACGTAGCCCGACGACTTCATGGCGGCTCCCAGGCAGGCCCTGTCCGCTCAATGATCGGCCTCGGAAACACCCCACATTCGCCAGACAGTTCCCGCGGCCTTCCCCCCGCTGCAAACGCGTGGTTATCGCCCGCCGCGACTACCTTTTCGGCCCTGCCGCCCATGCCCGCGACGCACATCATCATCTCCACACACACGATGCGCCACCTTCGGGCAACGCTCATCGGCGCCGCCGTGCAGAAACCGGCGCCCGCGAGCATCACCGTCTCCATCGACAACGACCAGCCCGGCGTCCGCGCCCTGTGCCGCGAGGTCTCGCAGGAGCTGGCCGTTCCCATCCTCATCGCATCGCGGCCATTCCCCGGCGAAGTCCGCGTCGGCCAGGTCCGCAACAACGGCGTCCGCGTCCTGCGGCAGGCCCTCTCGCCCCCCGAGACCGACTGGCTCCACTTCCTCGACGGCGACTCGGTCTGCCCGCCGGGAATGCTCGCGGCCGCCGAACGCCTCCGCGAGGGCCACGACCTGCTCATCGGGGGCCGCATCCTGCTGACCGAAAAGCAGACCAGCGCCTTCGATCTCGCCTCGCTCGTCGCCGGCCGCGAGCCCGTCGAGTTGACCCCCGCTCAGCGGCAAGAGCTCGCCTCACGCCACGCCCGCTACCTCCGCCAGCAGTTCCTGAAGCGATTCGGCCTCGCCAAGCCCCACAAGCCGAAGGTGCTGGGCGCCAACCACGCCTGCACGCTGGGCATGTACCGCAAGGTCGACGGCTACGACGAGACGTTCCTCGGCGCCTGGCGCGAGGACGACGACTTCGGGCGGCGGGTCCACCTCGCCGGCGGCCGCGCGAGGGTCGCCGTGCAGACCGTCACCGTGTACCACCTCTGGCACCCCGAGAACCCGCAGAAGCGCGAGAACTGGTCGGAACTCCCCGTCACCGCCGGCGAATCGCCCTGGCTCCCGCGGGCGGGCCTGACCACCCCACGCCCGCAGGCCGACCTCACGATCGAGCGCTTCGGCCCGTGATCGCTCCTCGGTCAGGCCTGCACGCCCTCGATGCGGGCCGTCACGGCCGGCTTCGGGGGCAATCTGAGCCACTTGAGCACGGCTCCATCGGGCCGCTCGCCGGCATCGCCGTCGCGGTACTTCTGCTGGATAGTGGCCGCGACGAGGCCCATGAACACCGGCTGCGGGTCCAGCGGCCGGCTGGTGAGTTCCGGATGGAACTGCGCCGCGACGAAGAACGGGTGGACGGCCTGCGGCAGCTCCAGCATCTGCATGATCGGCTGGTGCGGGTGGCGGCCGCTGAACACGAGCCCGCCCGCCTCGAGCCGCTCGATGTACTCGGGATCGACCTCGAAGCGGTGCCGGAACCGCTCGCGGATGCTCATGGGCGTGCGTGTCCCGCGGGCGCGGCCGCGATAGAGGAACTCGGCGAGCGAGCCCGCCTTGATCTCGACCTCCTGGCCGCCGAGGCGCATGGTGCCGCCGAGGCCCTCGATCCGCTTCTGGTCGGGAAGCTCGCTGATCACCGGGTGCTGCGAGGCGGGGTCGAACTCGGTGGAGTTCGCCACGCCGAGCCCCAGGACGTCTCTGGCGAACTCGATCACCGCGACCTGGAACCCGAGGCAGATGCCCAGGTACGGCACCTGCCGCTCGCGGCAGTAGCGGACGCACTGGATCTTCCCCTCCACGCCGCGGGAGCCGAAGCCCCCGGGAACGATCACGCCGTCCACATCGGACAGGGCGTGGGCCACGCCGCGCTCGTCGAGGTCGGTGGTCTCGATCCACTTGAGGTCGATCTGGCAGTTCAGGTGGGCCGAGCAGTGCTCGACGGCCTTGATGATCGAGGCGTACGCATCCCGCATGGTCACGTACTTGCCGGTGACGCCGATGCTCACCGCCCGCTTCTTGGGCCTGATGAGCGCCTCGGAGAACTGGCTCCACTCCTTGCGGTTGCGGTCCTCCTCGGAGATGCGGACGCGGTCGTGCAGGTCCAGGAGCGAGAGGATCTCGCGGTCCAGGCCGACGCTGCGCATGTCGTCGGGGATGGTGTACACGCTCTCCCGGTCGTGCATGGAAAAAACGCGCCTGAGCGGCGCGTTGGAGAACATGGCGATCTTCTGGCGGATCTGCTCGCCGACCTCTTCCGTGCAGCGGCAGGCGATGATGTGCGGCTGCACGCCCGCCTCCATCAGGCGTTTGATGCCGAGCTGGGCCGCCTTGCTCTTCTGCTCGCCGAGGGTCTGCGGCTTGATGATGTACGTCAGGGCCACGAAGCACGTGGAGTCCTCGCCCTCCTCGAAGGCGAGCTCGCGCAGGGCCTCGATGTAGAAGCCGTTCTCGTAGTCGCCGACGGTCCCGCCGACCTCGACGAACACGACGTCGGCCGGATGGTCGCCGTCGCCGTACATGGCCAGCTCGCGCAGCCGCCGCTTGACCTCCCCCGTCACGTGCGGGATCCACTGCACATCGCGCCCGAGGTACGCCCCCTGCCGCTCGCGGTCGACGATGGTCGAGAAGATCTGCCCGCTGGTCATGAAGTTGCGTCGCGAGAGGTTCTGGTCCAGCAGCCGCTCGTACGTCCCGAGGTCCATGTCGCACTCGGTGCCGTCGTCGAGCACGAAGACCTCGCCGTGCCGGAACGGGTTCAGGGTTCCGGCGTCGATGTTGAGATAGCCCTCGAGCTTGATGGGCGCCACCACCAGCCCCTTGTCCTTGAGCAGCTTGGCCACGCTGGAGGCGAAGATCCCCTTGCCCAGGCCGCTCATGACGGTGCCGAAGACGGCGATGTACTTGGTGCGGCCCCGGCGATACCCGTCGGGCACCGGGGAGAAGAACTCGGTGTCGGTGCTCCGATCGGCGTGCCGGGCGAGCAGGCTGCCGGCCCCGGCGAGCTCGAGCTCATCATCCACCTGCGGCACGGGGGGCTGCCCGGGCTTGATGGGCCTGGCCGCGGCGGCCTCGGGCCCAGCGCCCGCATCGCCCCCGGGGGTGAGCGAATCCCAGTCGTCCCGCGGCCGCGCGAGCGACGACTTCCGCCCTCCAGCGCCGCCGGTGCGGCCGTGGGTGCGAATCGGTGAGGGGGCGGGGGAACTGGAGAGAGGATGGGCTTGCTGCGGTCGCGTCGGCGGCGTCGGCTGCGGCATGCACGATGATAGCGCGCCAAACTTCATCCGCGTTCCCGCGATGATCTGTCGATTGCCCGGCGGCGAGCGGTTCATCCGGGGCGCAGCGCTGCGAGCGCCGGCCAGGCACACCCCGCCCGCGAATCCGGAGCGCACCCGGCCCACCCCGCGCGCGGGGTCGCGGCCCGGATCGCCCTTCCCCGCACCGCACGCATCGCGCACCCGCCGCCCGGGCAAGCGGCGCGGCGGCCCGCGGCGGGTCGGTCGTGCGCAGCAGCGCTCCCGGTGGAGCTTCGATCACACCCGCCCGCGCAGGCCGGAGCACCCCCGCACGCCGCACCCGCCGGAGCGCAGAACCCGCGCGGATGGGCCGGCCCGCGGGCGGCGGTGGCCCGCACCCAAGGTGGGGTACTCCGGACTCAAGGTGGGGTGCTCCGGACTCAAGGTGGGGTGCTCCGGACCGGAAGGGGGGTACTCCAGACTCAAGGTCGGGTACTCCGGACTCAAGGTCGGGTACTCCAGTCTCAGGGTGGGGTACTCCAGACTGGAAAGGGGGTATTCCAGACTCAAGGTGGGGTACGCAAGTCTCAAGGTCGGGTACGCAATGCCTCAAGACCCCACCACCGGCGGGCCGGACCCCTGCTAGGAGCGTGCCAAGGGCGTTTTCCGGCGTTCTCGGCCGTTGATCTTTCCCGCCACGCACCCGGCCCCGACCTCGATCGGTTGCTGTCGGTTGCGCTTCGTTCGCAATCTGGTATCCTCTTGCATCATGGCGAAGGATCGGGTACACAAGAAACCGCCGCGGGAGGCCGCGAAAACCAAGGCGGAAAAGGTGCCCGCGGCCACGGCCGCCGCGGCACCAGCCGCCGACCAATCGCGCCCCACCTCCCCAGCCCCCGCCCCCGTCAAGGCCCGCCCCTCCGCGCTGATCGACACGCGGGTGATCTACTGCGGCGACAACCTCGAGCAACTCGCCAAGCTGCCCGACCACTGCGTGGACCTGATCTACATCGATCCGCCGTTCAACTCGAACCGCAACTACGAGGTCTTCTGGGGGGAGACCAAGGAGAAGCGGTCGTTCGAGGACCGGCACGCCAGCACGCAGGCCTACATCGACTACATGCGCCCGCGCTGCGTGGAACTCGCCCGCGTGCTCAAGAAGACGGGGAGTTTTTATTACCACTGCGACTGGCACGCGAGCCACTACGTCAAGGTGATGCTGGATCAGTTGTTTGGGGAGAACAACTTTCAGAACGAGATCATCTGGCGTCGCACAACGGCGAAGACTCAGAGCCACCACGGCTTCCCCAACAACCACGACACAATCTTCTTCTACACGGGCGGGGAGGGCAACGTGTTCCACCGCCAGTTTCAGGAGCACTCCGAGGAGCGCATCCAGAAGCACTTCAACAATATAGAGGAGAAGAGTGGACGACGGTTCTCGTTGAGCGACCTCACCGGTGAGGGGCTGCGGAACGGCGCCACCGGCGAGCCATGGCGGGGCTTCGATCCAAACAAGATCAATCGGCACTGGGGCAGGCCCCCCGCAGACCTCGACAAACTCGATGAGCAAGGGCTGATTTACTGGTCCTCCAAGAAGGGCGCTTGGCCACGCATGAAGCGCTACCTCGACGAGATGGAGGGCGTCCAGATCGACACCGTCTGGACTGACATTGCTCCCATCAATGCACGTGCAGAGGAACGTCTCGGCTACCCAACCCAGAAGCCTCTCGCACTTCTAGACCGGATCATCAAGACGAGCAGCGACGAGAACGACATCGTGCTCGACGCCTTCTGTGGGTGCGGCACGGCGCTCGTCGCGGCGCAGAATCTTGGTCGGCAATGGATCGGCATCGACATCTCACCGACCGCATGCCGCGTCATGGCCAAGCGTCTGCGTGACGTTTGCCGCTTGCCCGAAAGCGAGAGTGCGTGGAGGCACGGCAAGGGCTTCGTCGTCCGCGATCTGCCGTGGACGATCGAGAAGCTCAAGGCCATCCCGCCGTTCGAGTTCGAGAACTGGGCCGTCATTGCCCTGGGCGGAGTGCCCAACAAGGTGCAGGTCGGCGACATGGGCATCGACGGCCGCATCTTCCCCGTCGGCACCAAGCCCTCGGACGCCCACAGCATGTTCGCGGGCGACTGGTTCCCGATCCAGGTCAAGCAGATGGAGAAGGTCGGCCGCCCCGACATCGACGCCTTCGAGGCCGTCATGGCCCGCGAGGAGCGAGAGCGCGGCTTCTTCATCGCCTTCTCCTTCACCTCCGACGCCGAGGCCGAGTGCAACGCCTTCTTCAAGCGGACCAAGCGGGTGATCAAACTGATCACCGTGAAAGAGATCTTGGATGAGCAGTTCGTGCAGAAGATGTAGGCCTCTATGACCGACGCATTGACCAGCGATCAAGTCGAAGCGCTCATCGAAGGACTTTGCTCGGCCTTCTGGAACAAGCGCCCGTTCCGCGACTTCCTCCGGCGGGCCGGAGTGAGCGAGAATGACCTGCACGCCTCATTCTCTCACCCCACCAAGCGGGAGTTCCTGTGCTGGCTGTTTCGGCGGTATGAAGCGACACCGGGAGGGCGGCAGATCATGCGGGACATCGCCGTCGCACTGACGGCAAAGACGGTGTTCCCCGATCTGCAACCCGACCAAATCAAGGTCGCCAAGATCGCTATTGACACACTCAAGTCGCTGTACCCCAGTGCCGGCCTCCGCACACAGCAACCGCCAGTCTCCGCGGCGATGCCCACGGGCCCAGCGACTCCGAAAGTCGATATTGCAAAGCACAAGTCCGCTCTGGATGCCTTGCTCCCATCCATTGGCACGGCCCCCGGCGGTCGCGCTTTCGAGGGCTGGTTCGTGTCGCTCGCGAACGACTGCGGCATGAAGGCGCGCGCCAGATACAGCACGCAAACGCGTGAGCTCGATGGATCGATAGAGGTTGACCACGCGGTCTACCTCCTCGAGCTGAAGTTCACCTCGGACAAGAGCGACGCTCCCGCAGTTGGCGACTTTCTCTCGAAGGTGGGCGGACACGCGGCTGGAACGGTGGGGCTATTCGTCGGAATGATGGGATTCACCAAGAATGCCGTGGATGTCGCATCGCGAGCCGGGAGCCCCGTCTTCCTGATGGATGGGGTTCACATCTATCGCGTGCTACACGGCTCGATCGGCTTGAGCGATCTCATAAA
>DASZWV010000133.1:0-4098 GCA_035546115.1 Phycisphaerales bacterium | reverse complement strand
CGGGTGATCTACCTGCCCGGCCTCATCGCGGGCCTCAGCACCGTCGTCGTCTGCGCCCTCCTCAGCCCGCTCGTCGTGGTCCGCAGGCTCGGCTTCGTCGGTCAGGGCATCAGCCACTGCGCCTTCGGCGGCGTCGGCGTCGCGGCCATGCTCGCCGCGTACGGGCTGCTCGGCCGCGGCAGCGTCATGGAGTTCGCCGTCGTCTCGGTCTTCTGCATTTCGGCGGCGCTCGGCATGGGCATGATCGCCGACCGCCGCCAGACCCCCGAAGATTCCACCATCGGCATGTTCCTCGTCGGTTCGATGGCCGTCGGCGCCCTGCTGGTCACGATGGCCCGCGACCACGCCGCGGCCGCCGGCCGCATGCCCGACACCCGCTCGTGGGAATCGATCCTCTTTGGCTCGGTCATGGTCGCCGGGGATGTGGAAATGGTCCTGTCCATCGGCGTGATGGTGGTCGTGACGGCGGCGGTGTGGCTCCTGCGCCGCGCCCTGCTGTTCTGGGCCTTCGACGAGGATTCGGCCCGCGCCTTCGGCGTGCCGGCCGGTGCGATGCGGGCCGCGCTCATGATCCTGCTCGCGCTCGTGGTGGTCACGGCGATGCGCACCGCGGGCGTGGTGCTCGCATCGGCCCTGCTGGTGCTGCCCGGCGCGACGGCGCTGCGCCTGAGCGACCGCCTCGGCACGGTCGTCGGCATCTCCCTCGCCTGCGGCGTCATCGGCCTCTTGGTGGGCATGGCGATGAGCATCCAACTCGACTGGCAGCCCGGGCCAAGCATCGTGCTCGTGATGGTGGCGATGTTCGTCGCGGCCCTCGCGTGGTCGCGGGCCAGCCGCCGAGTCGCGGCCACGCCCGCGGCGGAATAGCACGGCCCACGACGTACACTCCCCGCATGAAGACCATCAAGGCCGAGAAGATCCTCGCCGAGCTCAACCGCATCCGCAAGGACATGGGCGAGGACAAGTCCGACATCGAGTGGATCAGCGTCCACCACGCCTTCTGCTTCCTGTCCTACAAGATGTCCGAGTTCCAGAAGTACCTCGACGGCGAGGCGGCCAAGGGGGCATTCGAGGAGCTCGAGGACTGATCGACCAGGCAATGAAAAAGGCCCGCACGTGCGTGCGGGCCTTGAGGAGCTTGGGTGCGGGACGCCTGCGGCCCGTGCCGCTCGGCCCCGATGATCACTGGCGGACGTGGCCCTCGGGCTTGCCCGCGAGCGACGGCGAGATCGCCGGGCTGCCGAACTCATCGCCCGGGTGCCCGCCGATCCGCATGCCGTAGAACGACCGCCACACGAAGAACATCGAGACCAGGAAGAAGCCGACCGCCAGCACGATCGTGACCGACGTGTGCGGCATGTTGTTCATCTCCTCGACGAGCTTGACCTTGGCCGCCCCGGACGCCGCGGCGATCTTCTCGGCGAAGGGGGCCCGCTTCATCGAGACCGCCAGCGACACGGCGAGGAGGCCGAAGAGCGTGGCGAACTTGATGACCGGATTCATGGCGACCGAGGAGGTGTCCTTGAACGGATCGCCGACCGTGTCGCCCACGACGGTCGCGGCGTGCAGGTCCGAGCCCTTGCCGCGACCGGAGTTCTTGAACGCGGGGTCGGTCTCGACGATCTTCTTGGCGTTGTCCCACGCGCCGCCGGCGTTGGCCATGAAGATGGCCTGGAAGAGGCCGAAGAACGCGGTGGAGACGAGGAACCCGATGAAGAAGAACGGCTCATAGAACGCGAAGGCGAGCGTCGCAAAGAAGACGCCGAGGAAGATGTTGAACATGCCCTTCTGGGCGTACTGCGTGCAGATCTGCACCACCCGCTTGGAGTCCTCGACCGACGCCTTGGTCGCGCCCTCGAGCCGGATGTTCTTCTTGATGAACTCCACGGCGCGGTAGGCGCCGGTGGTCACGGCCTGGGTCGAGGCGCCGGTGAACCAGTAGATGATGGCGCCGCCGGCCAGCAGGCCCAGAAGGAACGGCGGGTGCATGAGCGAGAGCTTGTCGAGATTGTGGTGCAGGCCCTCGGTGAGCTCCATGATGATGGAGAAGATCATCGTCGTCGCGCCCACGACCGCGGTGCCGATCAGGACGGGCTTGGCGGTCGCCTTGAAGGTGTTGCCGGCGCCGTCGTTCTCCTCGAGATACGCCTTGCCCTTCTCGAACTGGGGCTTGAAACCGAAGTTGCGCTCGATCTCGCTCTCGATGTTCGGCACCGCCTCGATCTGCGAGAGCTCGTAGACCGACTGGGCGTTGTCCGTCACGGGGCCGTACGAGTCCACGGCGATGGTCACCGGGCCCATGCCCAGGAAGCCGAAGGCGACCAGGCCGAAGGCGAACACGGCCGGGGCCAGCATGATCGTGCACTTGTGCGTCTCGGGATCGACGGGGAACAGGCTCGAGACGTAGTAGGCCGCGCCCATGAGGATCATGATCGCGACGCCCAGCCAATAGGACGAGAAGTTGCCCGCCACGAGGCCCGAGAGGATGTTCAGCGAGGCGCCGCCCTCCTCGGACGAGGCCACGACCTCCTCGGTGTGCTTGCTCTCGGTGGAGGTGAACACCTTCACCAGCTCGGGGATGATCGCCCCCGCGAGCGTGCCGCACGTGATGATCGTCGAGAGCTGCCACCACAGATCGTGGGAGCCGCCGATCTCCCCGATCAGGAACGCCGAGGCGATGTAGGTCAGCGCGATCGAGATGCCGGAGGTGATGAACACCAGGCTCGTCAGCGGCTTCTCGAAGTTCATCTTGTCGACCGTGCTGTACTTGGCCTTGGCCCACGCCTCGTTCAGGAAGTACGCCGCGGCGGATGCGACGACCATGATGATGCGCATCATGAAGATCCAGACCAGCAGCTGCACCTGGATCTTGGCGTAGTCGGGGCCGGCCACATCCTGGTTGATCGCCAGCAGGATGAACGTGATCAGGGCCACGCCCGTCACGCCGTAGGTCTCGAAGCCGTCGGCCGACGGGCCCACCGAGTCGCCCGCGTTGTCGCCCACGCAGTCGGCGATCACGCCGGGGTTGCGGGCGTCGTCCTCCTTGATCTTGAAGACGATCTTCATCAGGTCCGAGCCGATGTCGGCGATCTTCGTGAAGATGCCGCCCGCGATGCGGAGCGCGGCCGCGCCCAGCGACTCGCCGATCGCGAACCCGATGAAGCAGGGCCCGGCGATGTCGCTGGGAAGGAAGATCAGGATGATGAGCATCATCAGCAGCTCGACGCTGATGAGCGCCATGCCGATGGACATGCCGGCCTTGAGCGGGATGGCGTAGCACGGGAACGGCTTGCCCTTGAGCGAGGCGAACGCGGCGCGGCTGTTGGCGAAGGTGTTCACGCGGATGCCGAACCACGCCACGCCGTAGGACCCGGCGATGCCGACGAGCGAGAAGCCGAGGATGATGAGCACGCGGCTCCACGGCATGCCGTTGACGTAGTGCCCGGGCGCATCGGAGTAGGGGGCGAGCTTCCCGAAGTAGAAACCGACCACGATCGCGATGAACACCCAGAGCATCATCAGGAACTTGCCCTGCTGGAACAGGTACGCCTTGCAGGTGGCGTAGATCAGCTCGGAGATGTCGAGCATGCTCTTGTGCACCGGCATCTTCTTCAGACTCATGTAGATCATGCCGCCGAAGGCCAGGCCGAGCGCGCACACACCCAGGCCGATGAGCAGGATGTTGTGCCCGCTCATGCCGAGGAACTCGGCCTGCACGGTCGTGTTCGTCAGGTCGGGGAGCTTCAGGTCCGCCTCGCCCGCCAGCGCGATGCCCGGCAGGAGCAGCGCCGCGGCCAGCGCGAGCAGCGGCAGAGATCGGCGGAGCGTGGTGAGCCAGCGACACGAGAGGGCGTTTGCGGTATTGGGGGGCAAGTCGGGCCTCCTTGGATTTGGCCGGTGCAGTGCGGTTGGCTCGTTTGGCCAACCTTTCCTCGCGAATGCATCTCGGGGGATCAGTCTCCCACCCCCGCTCTCGGGGAAGTGGTTGAACAACGATGTACTTCGGTCCGTGCCCCCGGCCCCCGTCTGAAAACACAAACGCCCGAGGACGACCCCCGGGCGTGCTTGGGCTTTGAGGCGCCCATCCTGGCGTGGATC
>DASZWV010000132.1:0-4591 GCA_035546115.1 Phycisphaerales bacterium | reverse complement strand
GCGCTTCCCCCGCGCGAGCAACTCGAGGGGACGGGGGCCTCCCGCCGGATCGATCTCGACGACCACCCGCCCGCCGCCGGCGGGATAGAAGCCGTGCCGCTCCAGGCGAGCGCGCACGACCGCCCCGGCCCGGTTCAGGAGGGGGAGCAGAGCCCGATCGAAGAACTCGAACGGCGGGGCCGCGAGGTTGTGCGTGCCCCCCTCGACTCGGATGCGCGACCGCCCGCCCGCGCGCAGGAGCGCGGGAAGCACTGCCTGCAGCACGAGCGTCGTGCCCCCCGCGGTGCCGATCGAGAAGTGATAGTTCCCCGCGCACACAGGCCCGGGCGCAAACGTGATCTCCTGCGAGCCCACGGTCGCGCCCGTGACCTCGCCGGAGCAGATCGTCGCCGCGGCCTGCACGCACGTGAGGTGCTGACGCATCAGCCCGGGGCGCTCGCGTCCCGCGCGGATGCGGGACATGCGGAACGCCCTCCCCGTCGCCATGGAGAGGGCGAGGGATGAGCGCAGGATCTGCCCCCCGCCCTCGCCCTGTGAACCGTCGATGTGGATCATGATGGTTCTCCGATCGTTGCGGGGATCGCCGCGTCGGGCGCGGGTGAGCGCGTCCAGAGCGGTCCGTCGAAGTTCGCGAATACCTCGATGCTGTTGCGGCCGTCGTTGTCCACCGTCAGATACTCCGGGCGGTAGCCCGTCGGGCGAAGGCCGAACGGGCCGAAGACCGACTCGACCGCGCCCGCCCGGCGCGTCAGGTAGGTGACGGCCAGCGGCGTGGTCGTGTCGTAGCGGGCGAGCAGGCGGATCGCATCGAAGAGCTGCGACAGCGACACGGTGAAGAAGGGCGGATCGCAGAAGATCATCCCGAACCGCTCGTCGATGAACTCGGGGCGATGGACATCCCACCGGAGGAAGCCCGGGACGGATGCGAAGCGATCGTCGATGTCGAGGATGCGCGTGCGACGCCGGCGCGCCATCTCCGCCCCCACCAGCGGGGCGCAGAGCACGCACGGATACTCGAAGCCATCCAGTGCGCGGCACAGCGCCACGGCCGCGGGGGGGCGGAAGAAGTACTGCTCGCGCTCGTGTCGTTCGTCGGGGATGGTCATGTGCGATCCCTTGTGAGTGTGCCGGACAGCCACGCCTGCCCGCATCGCGAGACGTGAAAGCCGCGCGGGAGCGGCGGCTCCCGAGTGGCGAGGGTGGCGTCCGAAGGCCTGTCAGGCACGAGCGATCTCCGGACGCGGCGTGCTCGACTCGGAGGCGCCGGCCCGGGCTGGCCTGTGCCAACGCTGCAGTGTCAGGCGGTTGATCAGCACGGCGGGCGTTGGCCGCTCGAGCGCCATGACCTCGTTGACCACGTCATGGCGTGAAGCCACGTGCGGGAAGACACGGTCGGCGTAGTCGGAGGCATCCTGGCGGGCCAGCGTCGGAACTTCGATCCGCAGGTCCACGCGCCCCGGTCGGACAAGCGCCGGATCGAGCCGATCGAGGTGGTTCGTCGTCATCACGAGGATCCGTCCGTTCTGGGGTGCCATTACCCCATCGATGCAGTTCAAGAACCCCGAGAACGACACGCCCGCGGCGGCCTCGCCTCCCCCGTCGCGCTGCCGGAAGGCGCAGTCGACATCCTCGATGAGGACGACGGCCTGCTCCTGCACACACCGGAAGACCTCCACCATCTCGCGGTCGCTCTCGAAGTCGGCGAGCGTGATGACGGCGATCCGGAGACCCAGCCGGGAGGCCAGAGAGTGTGCCAGTGATGTCTTCCCCGTGCCCGGCTCCCCGTGCAGGAGCACGCCGAACCGCCACGGGATGCCCGCCCACTCGTACTGCTCCCGGGCCCCGCAGAACTCGCAGAGACGCTGCTCCACCGATTCGAACAAGCCGCGCGGCAGGCAGAGCGTCTCGGGATTGCGCTTGGGGATCTTGATCGTGACGCACCCGCCGTGGCGGTTGTAGAGGTCCACCAACTGGCGATGCTCGACGACCGTGGCCCGCTTGGCGACTTCGTCGGCCAGCAGCCGCACGTCCCGGCGGCTGCTCGCGAGCATCTCCACCACGATGAGGAAGCGTTGCGTCAGCGACGCCTTCCCGTCCGAGTCCTCGCGGCAGACATGCACGTGGCACCACTTGCCGTGCACGCGGGCCCAGAAGTCGTCCGTTCCAGCCGAAAGCGTCGAGACCGCCTCACCGTTCTCCCAGTTGGAGCGCACCTCGAGCGTCCGAGGCCCATCCTTGCGAACGGCGCGCTCGGTCAGGAATGCGAGCCAATGCTCGTAGTGCGGGTGCGCCTCGCGCACCTGCACGATGCGGGTAGTCCACCATCGGCAGAAGCCCCAGATGCGCTCGGGGAGCGAGCGCAGCTGATATCCCATCCAGCCGGCGATCATGAGAATCAGGCCGCCCTGGAGCAACGGGCTCTGGCTCATCAACTTGTCGAACAGTTCCGTCAACATCTGCGCACCTGCATCGTGCTCGTGTGCGCACGGTGCGCAACGAGGCCCTTCTTCGTTGGAAATGAGCGATCCGCCCGCGCGACCGTGGCGCCGAAGCCCCCGCGCTCATGGACATCCGCGGGACCGCGTGACGTGGAATGAGCGCACGGATCTCCGCCCCTGGGGCTCAAAGACCGCTGAGTTGTCCGTTGATCTCGTTTCGATTCACTTCGGCGGGCCTATCGCCCGCCAAGCGGCGGCGACGGGTCACTGAAAAGTTGAAATCCCTGTGGCCATGCGAAACTCCTGTCAATGGGAACGATTATCCACCATCGCGATTGCACGTCAAGGAAAAATGACAAGTGAGATTCACTCTCAGGTGGCACCGGGCTTTCGCCAAGTGAGTTGGGGGGCATCGCCCGGAACGGCAGTCCCAAGCTCGCGCCGATGTCAGTCATCCGCCTTGTCCCCATCCTTGATCACGAACCGGGCCCTCAGCCGCGCCACCTCGCTCGCGAGCCCCGCCTTCTTCACGCTCGAGAGCACCTCCTCGAAGTCCTTGTACGCGCGAGGCGCCTCGTCTCTCGGGTAGTTGCGGCAGTTGGTGAGGATGTCCGCCTTGTCGAAGCTCTTGTCGATCTGGACCTGGTCGAGCGACTTGTTCGCCGCGGTGCGGCTCATGCGCCGGCCTGCGCCGTGGTTCACGCTGTAGCACGACAGGGCCGCGCCCTGCTCGGCGACCATCACGCTCGACCCATCCTGCGGGTTGCCCGGCAGAAGGATCGGGTGGCCGGTGTCGTAGAACGGCGTGTCCTTGAGGGCGTGGTGCTTCGCGGGGAACGCGCGCGTCGCGCCCTTGCGGTGCACCCAGGTCGGCTGGTTGCGCACGATCTCCTGGCGGGCGATGTTGTGGCTGATGAAGTACACCAGCGACCCCTTGGTTCCCGGGATCACCTCCTGGAACGCCTCGAGCACGAGCGCGTTGATGAGCATGTGGTTCACCGTCGCGAAGTTCGCGCCCAGCGCCATGTCATCCAGATACGCGTTCGCCTCGGGCGAGCCCAGCGGCGCGTGCACCATGTGCCGGTCGCCCCCCGGGAGCGGGATGCCCCATTCGGCGAACTTCTTATTCATCGCCTTGAACTGCCCATCCGCGAGCAGGGCGCCCCAGCCGCGCGAGCCGCAGTGCGACAGAAACGCCACGTGCCGATCGCGCAGGCCGAACACCCTCGCGGCCTCGCGCGCACGCTCGGTCTCGTCGACGTGCACGATCTCGCACTCGCCGAAGTGGTTGCCGCCGCCGTACGAGCCGAGCTGTCCGACCTTGCCGCGGAAGATCTCCGCCGCGTTGCCACCGGTCGTGAGCACATCGAGCCGGGCGCGCAGCGCATCCGCCGTGCCGTCGTGGCCCGTGTGAAACGAGTCCTCGCACCGAGTCGCCCAGTCCGTGGGGATGCCCAGTTCTGTCAGAACTTCCGCCGACGCCCCCTCGACCACAACGCGCTTGCCGAGCGCATAGTCCACGAACCGACCCTTGCGCACCTGGCGCTGGCCGCGCCCGGTGCCGGTCGGCGTGCGCTCGAGGATCGCATCAATGAGGGCCCGCCGCGTCCGCTTGTCCGCGACGGCATCTTCCGGCAGGTCGAGCTGCAAGAGGCTCATCGAGCACTTGATGTCCACCCCCACCGGCCCCGGATAGATGTGCGTCGGCGAGACCAGCACGCATCCGACGGGCGCGCCATAGCCCGCGTGCGCATCCGGGTTGAGCACGATGTCCGTCACGCCCGGCGCAAGCCGCGAGTTGATCGCCTGCCGGATGCAGTGCTCATCGAAGCCGGAGCGGATCGGGTCCGTGCCGATCACGGTGATCGGCGAGACCTTCGAGTCCGGCACCGGCATGATCGCCGTGGCCTCACCGGTGGAAAGGAAGCGGCCCGCTGCTGCGGTGTGGGTGGTGGAGCTGGGTGCGGTGTCGGTGCTCATGGGTATTCTCAGACAGTGTACTTGTTCGGCGAGCGACGGTTCGGTCCTTGGCGACAAGATTGACGAGACGAGTTGCATGCTCTAACCAGACTGAGCTACTCCCGCAATCGCTTTCGCGTGTTGCAGAAGGCGGGATTCGAACCCGCGACCCTGCAGGTGATGTAGTCCCATCC
>DASZWV010000131.1:0-13261 GCA_035546115.1 Phycisphaerales bacterium | reverse complement strand
TTGTTCGTGATCGTCGCGCGGCGTGCCCGCACGTTTCGGGTCGATGCACGGGCCGGCCAAGTCGAGGTGTCCCTTCGCGTTCTGGGCGCCACGGTGAGCACCTCGCAGCGCTCGTACGACGGGATCGGGCTGTGTCCGCTCAGGCTGATAAAGAAGCTGGGGGGCGACTGGCACGGCTCCGCGATCGTGATCGCCTGTGGAGGTTCTGCGTACTGCATCGCTGCGGATCGAGAAGCGGAGAACCTGCGCCTGTGGTACGCGGAGAGCTTCGGACAGTCGTTGGGACCGCTGGATGAAATGGATCGCCCGGTGTTGTGGGGTATGTGGTGAGGTTCGCGAGCGTGATCGTGGATCGTGCGGTTGCTCTTTCTTGATAACCTGCCTCATGGGGGGGCGGTGGCGGGCCGAAGCGACGTTCACGCCTTGGACCGGCAGGTAACGGGGTGGTTCAGCGCGGGTGTCGGTATCCCGGAGGCGGCATCACCCCCGGCGGGTCGTCCGGCTTCCACTCCGCCGACCTGATGTTGAACTTGCCTTCGATAATGTCCACCGTCACAAGGCCGCCCACGCGCAGATTCAGGAACTTCATCATGAAGTCCGGGATCGTGACATTGAGCGTGTCGCCCTCCACGGTCGCGATCTTGGCCGTCAGGGGCACCAGCTCGTCGCCGCCGATGGCGAGCGGAATCAACAGACAGAACTTGTCATCGACAAGCTCGACCGGCCCCGTGATCGGTAGCTTTCCCATGCCCACATGCTACCGCACTCCACCCGCTCACCCCGCACGGACGGAACCCCCCCTCTGGGAAGGGTGGTTGAGCGCGCGGCGGTTGCACCATCTCGCGGCACGGCCCATACGGCGCCGCAGCAAAATACAATCCCGTCCGGGCGGCGTGAGGGGGTCCGGGAACAGGGGCCGCGTGCGCGCGGGGGCCTTGGTGCCATGCCGCGGCGAGGCACTGGGCCGTCGAGGAATGGGCCTGCGCCGGAGCAAAGTGGGCCCGAGGAATCGTTCCTTGGGCCCGCGCCGGAGAAAGATGGGACTGCGCCGAAGAAAAACAGTCCTGCGCCAGAACAAAGTGGGCCTGCGCCGAAGGAAAACAGTCCTGCGCCGGAACAAAGTGGGGCTGCGCCGAAAGAAAATGGGCCTGCGCCGGAGCAAAGTGGGCCCAAGAAATGATTCCTCAAAGCCGTTATGTGCCGTTGCCGCGGGTTTCTGCGTCCGAAGGCCGCGTTATCGCGTGCCTTCCACGCACACTTCCCCCTGTTGTGGCGTGGACCCCTCCCTCGCCCCAGCCAGCGGGAATTGTATTTGAGAAGCGACGAACGACCGCCCCGGTGTGCCAGCGCGGGCCGTGCGCAACGGGCGGTCACAGTGGTGGGCCGCCGTCTGGAGCGAGGGAGGGGTTTGCTGTGCGGGCTGGATCACGGAGCGGCCGCGTTACACTCCGGACAGGTCGACGAAGCCGATAGTCCGCGCCGATCGTATCCGCAGCGGATGCAGCGGCCGTGGCGTTGCCTCGACCAAGTCCGCAGCGCACGAGGTCCGAGCACGAGCGCGGCGAGAAAGCCCGCGAACAGCGCGGAGTCCACGATGATCCCGATCGGTGCGAGTTGGCTCGGTATGAGTCCGCTTGTTAGGCGGTAGTGGCTTTGGAATGGGATGTCGTGCGCAATCCACGCGTCCGTGACGACTCTTTGGTTTGGCGTCATGCTGTTGAAGCCGGTGATGCGCAGGCACCGCATGGGCCAGCCGGCCTCGAACCTTTCCAGGTTGTAGTCACCGATTGGCGGGTCGGATTCGGCGCGCCGGAACACGCGCTGCTGCTCGATGCGAAGAAAAAGCAGAGCAGAGCGACCTTCGATGAGCGATTGATAACTGGTCGGCCACCAGTCGGGCGGGGCAGTCAGCCAACGTGCGCTGCCAACTTGCGTCATGCGACGAGGAGGCTCGGGCGTCCACCAGAGCGATGCCAGCGCGATCGTAACTGACATGATGAACCCCGCCAGCAGGAACCCCGCGGTGAGCAAGAACTTTCGCCGGCTCGCACGAGCCATGCCGGAGTTTACCGGCATTTGGCGGGGATGGGTGCGGGAAGGGGCGGAGGCTTTGGGGGGAGCGAGGCCCCTTCTTGCGCCCGCGGACCCGCACTGGATCAAGGCACGAAAGAAAACAGCCCCGGGCCATGACGCTCGGGGCTGTTCTTTGCTGATGTGCAGCTTTGCTGATTTGCTGCTTTCAAATCACGCCGGCGACCCGGTGGTGCCCAGCGGGGTGCCCAGCGAGCCGAAGCCGCCGCCGAGGAACGCATCGTAGTGGTTGAGGAAGGCGACCACGGGCACGGCCGCGAGGACTCGGACGCCGTAGAACGTGCCGACGCCGGGGACGGTGCCGGGATACGCGCGGGTGCCGGTGATGAAGCTGAACACGTCGTAGTTGGCCGTCGCCCTGGCCGGGACGGTGCGGCGGAAGACCTCGGTGGTCCCGTCGTTGTAGTTCATGGAGACCTCGATGGTCTGGTCGATCGTCGAGGGGTTGAAGATGCGGAGGTACTCGCTCACGGCGTTGCCGGTCGCGGGCTTGAAGCCGTCGCCGAAGAGCCACTGCGTGGAGGCGGTGCCGGTGAGGGTCGCGCCGCTTGCGCCCTGGGTGGTCTGGGTGGGCAGGCTGACGGTCACGGGCACGTTGGAGTCGTAGATGACCGAGTAGGCCTGGCCGACGGGGAAGCCGGCGAGGCTCGAGACGCTGAAGCCGCCGGCCGACTTGGCCGGGACGTTGAGCGTGCGGCGGTAGGAGCTGGCGTTGGCGAAGGCGAAGGTGAAGGTGATGATCGCGGGCGTGGTGTTCGGGTTGAGCACCTTCACCGACTCGCTGGTGGCGGTGATGCCGACCTGGCCCTGCGCGGTGCCGCCGGTCATGGAGCCGGCCTCGGGGAGGCCGGTGGCGCCGTAGCCGTTGTGGCTGGTGGAGTTGAAGTGGGTGAGGGCGGCGACGATCGGCTGCTCGGCGTCGAGGCGGGCCGCGTAGGCGCCCGCGGGGATCGGCAGGGAGTCGATCGCCCAGCCGCTGCGGCGGCCGGCCTCGACGTTCTGCGTGATGGGCATGTGGTCGAGGGTGGAGGGGATGACCTCGCCGGAGGCTCCGTAGAAGGTGAGCGTGACCTTGACGGTGACGGGGTTGGGGTTCACGAACACGATGAAGTCGTTGATGTTCGTGCCCTTCTGGACCTCGGCGAAGGTCCAGGTGGCGCTCTGGGAGCTCACGGCGGTCTCGCCGGTGGTGATGCCGAAGTCGTAGTGGCTGAGCTCGGCGCCGACGGGGACGCTGGAGCGGATCTCGAGGGCGTAGGGCGTGTCCTTGAACACGCCGGGGCGGCCGGTGATCAGGCTCTTGACGCGCCCGGGGAGCGAGCCCGAGGCGCTGGTGCCCTGGGCGTAGAGCGTCGGGGTGGTGAGCGTGAGGGCGACGCTGGAGCGCGAGTTCGGGGAGACGACGCCGTTGACCTCGTCGGTCGCGCTGTCGTAGAGCACCTCGGAGACCGGGAGCGAGTACACGGGGCTCTTCTCGTAGTGGGCGATGATGACGACGCGGGCGGGCGTGGAGCCCGGATTCACCAGCGGGAGGAAGGTGTTCGCGCGGTCGTTCGCGTAGCCCTCGGGATAGAAGATCGCGAAGGGGAGCGAGTCGCCGGAGTTCGAGACCGACGTCGGATCGGCGACGAGGTGCCCCGTGCCCGTGCCCATCTCGACCTGGTTGAACATGGTTGTGACCTGGGTCGACGTTGACCCGAGGAACATGAAGTACCGGAAGGTCACCGTCTGGCTCGGGCCCAGGGCGCCGACGCTCACGGCCACGGACATGTCCTGCGTGCCGGCGACGCCGGTGTCGGCCATGCTCGTGTCGGGGTCGTAGGGCGCGCCGAGAAGGGCCTCGGGGTCGCGGGCCACGCCGGTGGCGGTGAAGCCGGTGACCACGTTGAAGGCGCCGGCGGGCGCGGCGAGCCCGATGGTGTAGTTCGCCCCGCTGGAGGAGAAGCTCGAGGTCGCGAGCCGGTGGGAGGCGTTCTGCACGTTGTTGATGGTCTGGTCCTGCGTGAGCGGGTCGATCACGGGGAGGTTCAGGCCCTGCTGCGCTCCCACGCCCTCGAGCCAGGAGACGTTGCTCATCACGAGCGTGGACCGGTTGGTGAGCGTGACGTCGATCGCGATAAACTGGTCGTTGATGCCGAAGCTGATGCTGCGGCGCACGCCCAGGTTGCGGAACACGCCCGTGGCGACGACGCGGCGGTTCAGATAATCGCTCTCGACGGAGATGGCCATCGGCACGTCGGTCTGCGTGCGGTCGGCGGTGTTGCGGACGATGTACCCGTCGAAGGCGGCGCCGAAGAAGGAGCTGATGTTGCCCTGGTTGAGGAGGAAGTCGAGTCCGTCGAGGCTGAGGCCCTTGGTGTCGGTGCCGGCGGGGATGCCGATGGCGCCGTTGGCGTTCACGCCGACGGCCAGGTGCGTGCCGGTGAGGACGCGCGGGCCCTCGGAGATTCCGCCCGCGACGGAGATCGTCAGGGTGTAGTCGCCGGTCGCGTCGGTGGCGTTCCCGGTGCCGCCGGTGGCGGGGTCGTAGTTGTCGTTGCCGAGGTCGGCGGCGTTCGAGGAGCCGGAGCCCCCCGAGACGCCGACGTAGTAGGTCCCGGCGCTGGCGACGACGAAGTTCACGAGATTGGTCGTGACGCCGTGGCGGCGGTCGGCGCGGATCTCGCTGCCGGAGGCGTCGAAGAGCCTCAGCACGGTGTGCAGAGAGCCGCTCGTGACACCGGCGGTGACGGTGATCGTGGTTCCAGCGCCCGCGACGAAGCGGAACAGGTCCACGTCACGCAGGCCGAACGCGCCGTCGCCGATGAACGCGGCGTAGGTCGCCGAGCCGACGGTGTCGATCTGCGTGTCGGTGGCCAGGAGCGTCGAGTCGTTGAGCTCGTACGGGCCGGTGATGTCGTTCACGTGGGTGAAGGTGATCGACCAGGAGTTGAGCGTGCCCGAGTCCAGGGGCTTGACGTCCTGGATCTTGAGCGTCCAGATGCCGAGGGCCGTGCGGTTCTTGAAGGGCGTGAGCTCCTGCTCGGGCTTGAACGAGCCCGTGAAGGGCGCCACGCCGGCCGAGATCGGCGTCGCGGCGTCGTCGTCGAAGACGGTGTTCGTCAGGTTCTGGCCGGCCGCGCCGCGCCGGTTGAAGAGCGTCACCACGTCGCCGCCGGGGCCGATGAGCGTGATCACCAGATCCGAGTCGAAGGTGTGCGTGATGTTCAGCTTGACCGTGAGGTCGGTGATCGACCGGCCGTCGGTGACGTTGATGGTGCTGCTGATCGAGCCGACGACCGGGATGTTCATCGGCGCATCGCCGTTGCGGGTGATGACCTGCGGGCCGCTGGTCTCGACGCCGATGTCCAGCGAGTAGGTGCCGCCCGAGCCGCTGGCCTTGCGGTTGTTCGTCGAATCGAGCAGATAGTCGGTGTTCGGGAATGCGCTCACGGCGACGAAGAACTCGCCGGCGCCGCCGACGAACACCTGCAACTGCGAGTCGAGCCCGCCGAAGTTGTCGTTGTGGGCGATCTCGACGCCGCCGGCGTCGAAGACGCGCAGGTACGAGTCGAGCCCGGAGACGATCGGGAGCGACCGGGCGCGAACGGCGGCGGAGATCAGCGACGGGCCGGAGGCGTAGATCCTGAAGATGTCCACGTCGGCGCCCGTGTTCTCGCCGTCGCCGATGAACAGGTCGTCGAGCGTGATGTGCCCGGTGGAGTCGAGGATGAGCGGGGAGGCGGTCTGGCGCGTGTCGTTGGGCTCGTAGGGCCCGCGGAACGAGACGACGTTGAAGTCGTACACCTCGTCGGACCCCTGCGTGGTGTCGCCGTTGAGGCGATTGCCCGAGGAGTCGCGGAAGTGATCGGCGTGGAGGGTCAGGCGGTACAGGTCTCTGGGGAGGGTCGAGGGGAATGTGATGATGAGGTGGCTGGTGCCGCCGGCGGCGAAGGTGACCTGGCCCGCGGAGATGGGCACGTCGGTCTCCGAGCCGTTGAAGCTGGAGGCCCCGTTGGCGCGCTTGAGGGTCAGGTCGAGGGCGATGTTGCTCGAGTCGAAGGCGCCCAGGTCGAGGTTGTTCGAGAGGACGACGTCGATCTGCTGGACGTTCGCGGCCATGGTTCCGGGCACGATGGTCGTCACGAAGAGGCCCTGCACGCGGGAGGCTCGGACGGCGTTGAACGCGTTGATGCGTCCGCCGGTCGCGACCTTGCCGGCGAGGGCGGGGATCTGATCGACGCTCGCGAACAGGCCGGCCTTGAGCTGCTCCTTGGTGGCGAACTGGTTCACGCTCGCCATGAGCGCGATGACGCCGGCCGTGTACGGGCAGGCGAACGAGGTTCCGTCGATGTACTGGTATCCGCCGCCCACCTCGGTCGTCCAGACCTGCACGCCGGGCGCGCCGACGTCCACCGTCACGCGTCCGTAGTCGGAGAAGCCCGCCAGTTGGTCCTTGTTGTCCGTCGCGGCCGCCGCGATGATGAAGGGGTTGTCGTAGCTCGCCGGGTAGTGGGTCACGGGTCCGTCGTTGTCGAAGCCGTCGTTGCCGGCGGCGGCCACGAACAGCATGCCGGCGTCGGTGAAGTTCTGGACGGCGATGCGCTCGGCCTCGTTGTAGGGCGTGTTGGCGCCGGCGGTCGCGCCGTAGGAGTTGCAGCTCGCGACGATGTTCACGCCGCGGCGCTTGAGCAGCACGCAGTATTGGAGGGCGTTGATGATCGCGGCGTTGTCGAGGTTGCCCATCTCGTCGCCGATCTTGCAGGTGATCATCGATACCTGCCAGTTGATGCCGGCGATGCCCACGCCGTTGTTGCCAACGCCGCCGATGCAGCCCTCGACGGCCACGCCGTGCCCGCCCTCGCCGACGTTCGGGGCCTGCGGGTTGTTGTCGTTGTTGGCGAAGTCCCAGCCGTAGACGTCGTCCACGAACCCGTCGTTGTCGTCGTCGTTGTTGTTGCCGGCGATCTCGGCGGGGTTCTGCCACAGGTTGGCGCGGAGGTCCGGGTGGGTCAGGTCGGTGCCGGTGTCGAGCACGGCGACCACCACCGAGCGCGAGCCGGTCGTGATGTTCCAGGCGTTCACGGCGTCCATGTCGGCGCCGGGCGTGCCGTTGCCGCTCTGGCCGGCGGCCTGGCCGGTGTTGCGCAGGGGCCACTGCTGCGCGAACGTCGAGTCGTTGGGGACGCGGTCCACGTGCACCATGAGGTCCGGCTCGACGTTCTGCAGGAAGCCGAACTGGGCCTTGGCGGCCACCACGCCGGCCTCGGTGATCTGCCCGTCGGTCTTGATGTTCGCGAACATTCCGAGCGCGGAGGTGGCGACCTCGGTGGGATTCACGCCCAGGGCGGCCGCCACCTGGCGGGCCCGCGCATCGGCCTGGGAGCGAGGCTGCTCGGAGCCGAACGTGATGATCCAGGAACCCTGCACCCACTCGTCGTAGTGCGCGCCGTTCCAGTTGAGCGGCGCGGCGTGGAAGACGACGCCCTCGGTGACCTGTGGGCCCACGGCGCCATCGAGCATCGAACGCGATTCCAGCATTTCCATCCCGTCGCCGAAGGCCGCGTGGCTGGGATTGACCTTCATCGAACGTCGCTTGTGCTTCCGCATCGCTCGGCTCCGAACGTGACCAGTTGATACCAATATTGATGCCGGCTCGATCGCCTCGCCGGTCAGACCACAACACACGCGCCCGGTGTCCTCTCGCTCACCGCTGGCACGACCCCGTGAGACCCGCGAGCCTTCGCCGACCGCTCCCGTTTTCCGGGAATCACCGGCCGACGCAATCCCGGACAATACCCACCCTGATCCCCCCGAACCTGTCAGAATACAACATCGGAACCGAATTCCAAGCGTCTGTCAACTCCGGGCTTGCACCAAATCGCCGCCCTCGTGGGAACATGTCGGGAACGCAACCCGGCCATTGCGATCGGCCACACGGGAGGTAGACTCGGCGCGCCACCTTCAGGAGTTCTCATGCGCTCGATACCCGCCACGGTCGTCCTCGCTCTCCTCGCCTTTCAGACGCCGGTCTTTGCAGATCAAGCCGGCTCGGTCGGGTTCCCGGAATACCCATCCCTTAGCCCCGATGGATCAAGGGTTGTTTTCGCTTGGGCCGGGGACCTCTGGGCTGCTTCGTCGCAGGGCGGGGCGTGCTCGCGCCTGACGGTGCACCCAGCGGATGAGCGGCGGTCTGCGTTTTCGCCCGACGGCTCGTTTCTGGCATTCGAATCGAATCGGGATGGGGCTCGCAATGTGTACGTGATGCCGCTCAACACTTCCGGGAACGTGCTTGTGGGCGGGGAAGCCCGGAGAATCACGGCATCCGACAAGCCCCAAAATCTGGGGGGTTTTTCGGCGGACGGAAAGTCGCTCCTTTTCACGTCAACGATCGAACCTGCGATCTACCGGGCGACTCGGATGTACCGAGTGGATCTCGCGGGTCCGGGAGATCCCGCGGGGGTTGGTGGTGTTGCGGGTGGGCCGGTCACGATGATCTCTGGCGCGTTTGGCTCGGGGGTGCAGGCCGCGGGGGACTCGTTTGTTTTCTATCGCGGCTATGCGCCCCCGGAGCGGCCGAAATATCGCGGCTCCGGGCAGTGCGACATCTGGCGGATGACCGGCTCCGGAGAGAGTGCCTCGTTCGTGCAACTCACGACCGACGGCGCGAATGACTACGACCCCGCGCCGCTTCCGGACGGTTCGGTGCTGTTCATCTCGAGCCGGGATGGCGAGGACAATGTCTGGCGCGTGGGGCCGGGCGGCGGGGCGGGCGGCGGGGCGACGCAACTGACATCGTTCAAGCCGACGGCCGAGGAGATTTCCATCGGCCACGGCGTGCGCGATCTGGCGGTCAGCGCGAACGGCTCGGTCGCCGTGTTCTGCGTGTGGGACAAGATGTATCGCCTGGACCTGAACGAGGCGAAGCCGGCGCCGAAGCCGCTCGAGTTCGTCGCGCAGGCCGATGATGTGATGCTCGACCTCCAGCGGATGACGCTCGACAAGGAGGTGAGCGAGGCGGCGCTCTCGCCCGACGGCAAGACGCTGGCGGTGGTGGCGCGGGGTGAGGTGTTCGTCCGCAACGTCGGCGAGGGGTATCCGACGCGGCGGGTGACGAGCACGCCGGGGCGGGAGCGAGACATCGCGTGGTCGCCCGATGGGCGGGTGCTGTATTTCGCGTCCGATGATCCGGGCCTGGCCCACGCCGGCGCTGATGGGCTGGGCAAGTATGCCGTGTACGCGGCGAGCGTGGACCTGTCGCGCGAGGACATCTCGCCGCGGCCCGCAAAGCCGGAGGACAAGGCCGAGAAGAAGGACGATGCGGAGAAGAAGCCCGACGACAAGAAGGATGAGGCGAAGGACGACAAGAACGCGGATGAGAAGAAGGACGACAAGGCCGACAAGCCAAAGTCAAAGAAGCCGGACTTCGGCAAGCGGTGGGCCGACGCCCTGCGGTTCCGCATCGAGCCGGTGTTCTCCGATGCGATGGATGTTCGCCATCCCGTTCCCTCGCCGGATGCGAAGTGCCTGCTCGTGACGCGCGGGCGCGGCGACCTGATCATGATTGAACTCGAGCATCTGACGCCGCGGGTGCTCTTCGAGAGTTGGAACGAGCCGGAGGCTCAGTGGGCGGCGGACTCGCGCCACATCGTGTACGCGCAGGAGGATCTCGATTTCAACTCGGATATCTGGCTGCTGGACACGGGCGGGTTCGATTCGTTCGCGGGCGCGTTCACGCCCGGCAAGCCTGTGAACCTGACGAAGCATCCCGACAACGACGTCTCGCCGCGCTTGAGCGCCGATGGGAAGGTGCTGACGTTCCTCTCCGAGCGCGGGGAGCAGTCGGATCAGATGGATGTGTACCAGGTCTACCTGGACAAGGGCCTGGAGGGCATGACCGCGTACGAGCGCGACGACTATTACAAGAAGGCATCGGAGGCGGCGGGCAAGCGGAAGCCCGCGGAGACGCCCGCGTTCATCCTGAAGGACCTGGTCGCGAAGGGCGACCGGGCGATGAAGGCGGATGAGAAGAAGGACAACGGGAAGGGAGACGGCAAGGGCGAGGAGAAGGGAGATGAGAAGAAGGCGCCCGGCTCGGAGAGCCGGGGCACCCGGAAGCCCGAGCCGCTCAAGTTCGACGCCGAGGATGCCTATCTGCGCATCCGGCGCATCACGAGCGGGCCGGGGAGCAAGGGATCGCTGGACATCACGCCCGCGGCGGATCGAATCATCTTTTCCGGCGTGTTCGACGGCGAGGGTTCGGGGAGCGGCGGGACGTCGCTGGTCAGCATCGACTACAAGGGCGGCGATCGAAAGACGCTTGTCTCGGGCGCGGTGTCGGGCTTGTCCGTCTCACTCACGGGCGACAAGGTTGTGTACGTCAAGTCGGGGACGGTGGGCGACGTGCCGCCGAAGGGCGGGAAGACGGAATCGCTGCCGATCGATGCGCCCGTCGCCGTGGACATCGTGCAGCAGCAGCGGCAGAAGTTCCTGGAAGCGGCGCGGACCTTCGGCGATCGCTTCTATCACCCGACGATGAAGGGCCTGGACTGGAACGGCCTCACGAGGCGGTATCTCTCGCTGGCCGAGAAGACGCGAACGGCCGAGGCGTTCAACCGGATCGTGCAACTGCTCTTCGGAGAGACCGAGGGGTCGCACACGGGGATCTACGGCGGCGCGGCGTTCAACCCGCCGAGCCCCGGCACGGGGTATCTCGGCGTGCACGTCAAGCCGATCGCGGGCGGGTACCAGGTGCTGAGCGTGACGCCGGATTCGCCGGCATCGCTCAAACTCTCGCGGATCAACGTGGGCGATGTGATCGTCGCCGTCGATTCCAAGCGATTGAGCCCTGACGACAACACGACGCCGACGCTGGATCTGGATGCGGCGCTCATGGGCCGGGCGGGTCGCGAGACGCTTGTGGAGCTCAAGCGGGCGGCCGCACCCGCGCCCTCGGGAGCAGCGGAGGAGAAGAACGAACCGAAGACGTCGGAGGACCAGAAGGAACCCGGCCCCGAGAGCCGCGGCACCCAATCGCCGTTCGTGGTCATTACGCCCGTGAACGGCGCGGCGTGGACGAGCCTGTGCTATGACGAGGAGGTCTCGCAGCGGCGGGCGTTGACGGAGAAGCTCTCGGGCGGCAAGATCGGCTATCTGCACATCCGCGCGATGTCGGGGCCGGAGGTGCGCGACTACGAGCGGGATCTGTACGCGGCGGGGAGCGGCAAGGAGGCGCTCCTCATCGATGTGCGCGACAACGGGGGCGGGTGGACGACGGACATCCTGCTGGCCTCGCTCACGGCGCCGAGCCACGCGTACACGATCCCGCGCGGGGCGGATCCGAGCAAGGTGCCGCACGATGCGTACCCGCGCGACCGGCGGCTGATCTACGCGTGGTCGAGGCCGATCGATGTGCTCATCAACGAGCACTCGTTCAGCAATGCAGAGATCTTTGCGCACGCGATCCACACGATCCGGCGCGGCCGGCTGGTGGGGACGGCGACGTTCGGCGGGGTGATCTCGACTGGGGCGTTCACGCTCATCGATGGGACGACGGTGCGCATGCCGTTCCGCGGGTGGTACCTCCCGGATGGAACGGACATGGAGAGCCACGGGGCGCAGCCGGATGTGGATGTTCCGCAGACGCCGGCGGATGAGGCGAGCGGGAAGGACCCGCAGCTCGAGGCCGCGGTGGAAGATCTGATGAAGCAGATCCCGAAGTAGCTGGCGAGATTGGCGGCGCGGCTACTTGCCGGGTGCGGACTTTTCCGGGTTGTCCTGCGAAGGCTTCGGCATTTTCTTAGACCTCTCGGGCGAGGGCGGGAGCTCGGGCGCCTTGGGGAGGTTTTTCAAGGCGGCAATCACCGTTTCGGGAACCGGCGCATCGGGAATTGGATCGAGCTTCTTGCCTTTTTCGCTTCTGGTGGGCGCGCCGTACTTTTCCTTGTTGGCCGCGAAGGTGGCTTCGAGGGCTTTTGGGTCGCCCTCGGCGAGGAAGTACGCGCCGTGCATCTGGCCCCAGGTTCCGTCGCCGTGGGCCTTGGTGAGGCATTTCATGGTGTCGACGCTCGTGCCGAGCCAGAGGCGGTAGAGGGCGAGCTTGGGCGTGGCCTTGTCCTTGCCCGCGAAGTTCTCGAGGAATGAGTTCAGGCCGCCGCCGATGGTCGCGACGCTCTTCTTGCCGCCGTTGGGGCTGTTGATCGTGGCGCTGTGGATCCAGGCGTCCTTGGTGCGGTCGAAGACGTAGTAGAAGGTGTCGGTGGACTCGTCTTTTCCTGGTTGTTTGTGGACGTAGAACTGGAAGGTCTCGCCGACATTCCATGGCCAGATCATGTGGGTGTGGCCGCCCTCGCCCTCGCCGCCGAAGCGGTTGTGGAGGGTCCTGGGGTCGGCGGCTGTGATCGTGGGGTGGAGCGCGGCCGTGGTGTCCCAGATCGAGAAGATGGTGCGGCGCTCGTTCTCGCTGTTGTGCTGGATGCCGCAGTAGCCGCCCGCGGGCTCGCCCGGATGCCAGTTGGCGCCGCAGTAGTAGATGTGCGGCGCGGTGTCGAGGACGGTGATCTCGCCGTAAAGGTCGGTGGCATCCTTCTGGCCTCTCAGATCCCACCAGAGGTGCTGGGCGCGGGCTTGCGCTGACAGGAGTGTGGCGAGGAAGACGGCGAGAAGGACGGTGAGTCTGTTCATGGGGTGCCGATCATTGGGGCGCGGGTTTGAGCGTGCGGAGCGTGGCGAGGATGAGGTCCGCATGCCGGGTCGTCGCGCCCTGCTGGGATTGGATGCACGCGAGGCCGCGGCGGGCGAGTTCGGCCTGTCGGGCGGGATCGGCCAGAAGGTCGCGGAGTTCCTTCGCGAGGTCCGCCGCACCGACGATGACGATGGCGCCGCCGGCGGCGAAGGTCTGGACGATGGATTCGAAGTTCGCATAGCGCGGCCCGAGGATGGTGGGCTTGCCGAGCGCGATGGATTCGATCGGGTCGGAGCCGCCAAGATCGCCCCATGTGCGCCCGACGACGGCGATGCTGGCGAGGGCGTAGGCGCACGCGAGTTCGCCGATGGTGTCCAGGAGGAAGCGAGCTTGGTTCGCGGGTGGGCCAGGTGCGCCGGCCGAGCGCCTCGTGCAGCGGCCTGCGCCGCCGAGGGCCTGGAACGCTCGCTCAAAGTGCTCGGGCTTGCGCGGAGCGCACAGGAGCTG